>NZ_CAWMDN010000045.1:0-567 GCF_963866575.1 Aeromonas sp. L_1B5_3 | reverse complement strand
CGTCTGTTTGCCCGGTTATCCCTGGATAGCGCCTTGCCGGACCGCACCACCATCATGAATTTCCGCCACCTGCTGGAGCAGCATCAACTGGCCCGCCAATTGTTCAAGACCATCAATCGCTGGCTGGCCGAAGCAGGCGTCATGATGACTCAAGGCACCTTGGTCGATGCCACCATCATTGAGGCACCCAGCTCGACCAAGAACAAAGAGCAGCAACGCGATCCGCAGATGCATCAGACCAAGAAAGGCAATCAGTGGCACTTTGGCATGAAGGCCCACATTGGTGTCGATGCCAAGAGTGGCCTGACCCACAGCCTAGTCACCACCGCGGCCAACGAGCATGACCTCAATCAGCTGGGTAATCTGCTGCATGGAGAGGAGCAATTTGTCTCAGCCGATGCCGGCTACCAAGGGGCGCCACAGCGCGAGGAGCTGGCCGAGGTGGATGTGGACTGGCTGATCGCCGAGCGCCCCGGCAAGGTAAGAACCTTGAAACAGCATCCACGCAAGAACAAAACGGCCATCAACATCGAATACATGAAAGCCAGCATCCGGGCCAAGGTGGAG
>NZ_CAWMDN010000044.1:0-2079 GCF_963866575.1 Aeromonas sp. L_1B5_3 | reverse complement strand
AGCTGACCGTTGAACCGGCTGCTGAAGCGGTTACGCGAACACAAGGACGAATTATTGCTGGTGCTGAAGCGGCCGGAGGTGCCGTTGCACACCAATGGTAGCGAGCGGGACATCCGGGGTCATGTGAAGAAGCGAAAGGTGAGCGGAAGCACCCGCAGCGAGGAAGGGAGACGTTGCCGGGATACATTTATGAGTCTGAAAAATACCTGCAGAAAGTTGGGTATGTCGTTCTGGAAATATCTGCAGGAGAGGATAAATGGTGGTCCATTTGTGCCGCTAGCTGAACTGATCAACCAGCGGTAAAAGGAGCCCATCGCCACGACTTAATGAGAAGTTACTTGATTATTTTGTATCTATTTGATTTCATTGGGTTTCCCGCCGCCGAATGGCGGCAGGAACTGGATACAGCACACCACGCTTACAACTGGAACTGGGCAACCCGTCCCTGCAGCTGTTCGGCTAACTGGCTCAGGGAGAGGCAGGCGGAGGCCGTCTGCTCGGCGCCACTGGCCACCTCGTTGGCCGCCTCATGGATCACCGCTATGTTGCGGTTCAGATCCTCGGTCACCGAGTTCTGCTCCTCGGTGGCGGTGGCAATCTGGGTGTTCATGTCCGAGATCAGCGCCACCGATTCGGTGACCTTGTGGATTATGGAGCCCACATCCGAGGTACTGTTCACCGTGGTGTCCATCAACTGACGGCTATGATCCATATTCTCCACCGTCTCGCGGGCCCGGCTCTGCAGCAGATCTATGATGCGGTTGATCTCGCTGGTAGAGTCCTGGGTTCGCTTGGCCAGGGTGCGCACCTCGTCGGCCACCACGGCAAAACCCCGACCATGCTCACCGGCCCGTGCCGCCTCGATGGCGGCATTGAGCGCCAGCAGGTTGGTCTGATCGGCGATGGAGCGGATCACCTCCAGCGCCACACCGATGCTCTGGCTATCCTGCTGCAGATGATCCACCACCTGCCCGGCCTGCTCCAGCTTCTGCGCCACCACACCGGTATCCTTGATGGCCAACTGCACGGCATGCAACCCCGCCGAGGAGTCCCCCGCCGCCGTACTGGCCGAGTTGGCCGCCTCGTTGCAGTTGCGCGACACCTCCTGCACCGTGGATTGCAACTCGTTGATGGCGGCGGCAAACTGATCGATCTCTTGGAGCTGCTGGGCAACCCCCTGAGAGGATTGGGTAGCGATGGCATTGACCTCCTCCACCGACGTTCCCAATTGGTGAACGGCAGCGGCCACATCGGCAATCAGGGTCCGCAGATTGGTGTGCATGCTGCCAAAGGCCGAGGCCAGCTGGCCCAGTTCGTCGCGAGCAAAGCAGCGCGGATCCAGCGTGCCGCTCAAATCGCCTCTGGAGAGCCGATTGGCCTGCTCCACCAGGTGCGCCAGCGGCTTTCTGATCTGGCCGGAGAGCCAGTAGGCCAGCCCAAACACCAGCAACACCGCCGCCAGTAGCGAACCGACGATCCAGCGCTTGGCCTGTTTATTGGCACGGTTAAACTGGGCCTCCATGGCACTAGCCTGCTGCTGGTTCAGGTCCATCAGCTTGCCAACCAGGGAGGTAAGCCCATAGTAGAGCGCAACGGATGCCACCGACTTCTGGGCCGCCACCTCGGTCTGCCCTTCTCGCTTCAGGCTCATGATCTCCTGGTGCAGGGGCAGATAAGCCTGCCACTTGTTGCGCAACTCCTCGAACAGCGTCCGCTGCTCCGGGGTGCGCAAATCACTCTCATAATCCGCCAGGCTCTGCTGCACCCGGGTCACCGTCTCGGCCACCAACTGCTCCTCCTGAGGTAGATTGGCCCCATTGCCCAGCAACATGAAGCGCAGCTCCAAGCGCCGGACATCATCCAGGTTTTGCTTGAGTGCCGCACTATCGAGCATTTCCGGTATGATTTGGGTACTGATGATATGAAACTTCTCTTCGGCACCGCTTAGGAAGGATGTGAACTAGAACACTAGGCAAACCGCTGGCCATCCCCGGCCCCGGCCCGGCGGCGAACCTCCCAGGCGAAACACCAGCCCCCCGGCGCTCAATGTCGCACCAAGGCATTGAGGGGTGACCGGCG
>NZ_CAWMDN010000043.1:0-15223 GCF_963866575.1 Aeromonas sp. L_1B5_3 | reverse complement strand
CGTCTTCTGAAAATGACATGAGTGCCGATTTCGTGAGTGTCACTAGGGCTTGATCTATTGAATCAAACCAGTGGTTTAAAGACGTAATGTGTCATCTTGTGTCAGTGAGTGCGATGGCTTGCAGCAAGTACAGATATTCGATGAAGTGTATGGATATCCGCCTTGACGAATTCAAAAGATAAGCACTTCAATTGGCATTGGTGAACGGGAGGTCCGGTCTCATGTTGTGAGCCGGAATACCTTACATGCTGCGCGGTAGTGCAACGATGATCAATCGCATGGTTTATAACATTGCCCATGATTAGTCCTGAATGAAAAATGGATGGCTCAGAGCCGTCCCTTGAGTAGGTTCAGGAATATAATATATATTTAAAATAATTTAAAATGCACAATGAAATATGACAAAACACAATTCCATACATAAAACAAAAACACCTTGATTTTTCAAATGGTTGAGTTAATTGCTGCTACAGTTGCTATTAATAGCAACTGTAGCAGAAAAAGCTCGATGCTGAGATGATGAAAATGAAGGGGCCAAAGCCAAGATAGTTATGAACCCCTCGGAGGTACATGGATGCTATCAACTGCCCCCCCTAACTATTGATAGATCCTATCTATAGTCAGAATCCAATAAATCTAAGATCTTCGTTATACTCTGAGAACGCAGAAATTAGTTTTTCATGGTTTCGTAATTGATGTAAATTAATAAGTTTTTCATTGGGTCCACACAGGCATTTAAGCAGGTTATCTATGTTGCCCAGACAATAAAGCAAATGTGTTTTATTTATATTCGGGATGATATTTCTCTTGAAGTCAATAGCCTTTAACGCTCGTCTTCTTTTTAAGATGTCCAGGAGGTCCTTTAATGAGTTAACAGAATCAATTAAGTCTAATGCTAATATAATGTCGCCAGCGATTTTATCAAAGTCATACAGTAAGCCATAAATTCCTTGTGGGTATTTGTTTTCACCATCAGAAACACAGCCTATTTTAGGGACAAATTTGTTATAAGCATAAATGGAGTTTATGACTGTTGAGTAATAAACAAAACCTTCATCTTTATAGGACAGGGCGGAGTGCTGCGTACTAATATATCGGTGAAAAACACAGGTGTTCAAACCATCTAAGCCATAATTGAAAAGGATGCCTTTGTGGTTAAGTATGTCATTTACTGGTGGATTTAGTGAATAATGTGGAAGGGTTCTCTTAAGCGATTCTCTAAGTCTAAAAATTAAACCAATTTTAAAGGTCGCAAATAAATACTTCAAGCTTCCTTGCAGTTGCAAGGGCGATTGTGGTATGTCGTCTAAGAGGTTGAGTGCAACGAGACATTCATTTGATCTTATTTTTTCGATAATCTTAGTTAAATGTTCATGGTGTTTGAAAAAATCTCCATGTGGATGAGTGCTTACTACCTGAGAGATATAATTATAAAACCTATCATCATAATGTAAGGGAGATTCAGGATCCAGTGCGTGATAGAGGAGATATTGTATATCATCCATAAGTTTTAACGGAATAATGAAACAATCCAATCGAGACAGCGCGTTTCTATATAACGATCCCAGAGTGTCACCCAGTATGCGTGGCGAGTTAATTAATGATCGTCCATTAGCTAAATACTCTTCAGATAAAGATCTCAGAATGTCATTAACATTATGTGAATTTTTAACATCAAAATAGGCAGTTATTAGCGCTGTAACTAATGACGTCTTAATATCGAAATATATTACCAAGCATGTTGCATAAAAAGCGGAGATGATCTTTGGACAGATACTCTTGGCTTTTCTGCAGCACGTAAGTTGCTCGGTCAACACTTTAACTTTCTTTTTATTGAGTTCTGTCTGTTGGGCATTATCTAAAGCTTTTATATTCTTCTCTAATCGCAGTAAATCTAGGTTTAACTGTTCATCTACAATGCGAAATTTTAGTTTAATGGTTGTAGCTCTTCTAAACTGACTTGGCTTTTCTGAATTGTCATGCAATCTTAACTCGTAAATCATTGACTTGATTGTATCAATGGTTGGTTTGTGATTTACACCTAGCTGGTTGAAGTAACTCAATAGATAGTCATGAGCAAAGGATATTACTGCGTTACGTTCATACTTATTATCGTTACCCCTAATAAATAGCAAGAACTTGTCTACATGATGATATATAGACATGTCGTTGGTGGTGACTTGGTTTATAAAAATATGGTTAGCAATAATTGGGACCAAAATTTCCTCTTGGGAAATCCTCTGTATAATCTCAGGCTCTTTACATGAGTAAAATGGCAATGATTGGAACTCATTACATAAAGACTCCAAGACTTGAAGTTGTCTAAATATCATTTCATGAGAAAAAGCACTACCTTGTCTTAATAGGGTAATGGTTTCTGTAATCGCGTTACTAGATAAGTACCTCTGGTGTTTCTCAAAATTTTTACTATTACGTTGCTCGTTTTTGTTAGAGACGACAAATAATCCCAATGCATCTATTACGTCATAAGTTATACCAATGAATTTATTGACGTTCATCATGCCTCCATTAGTTTTGAGAAAAAATAAAATAGGAGAAGTTCATCCCATTAACATTTTATTTACCTGCAAAGGTAGTGTTATCCACTGTACACCGAGTGACCACGCAATGTGAAGCTGACATGATGCAGTCCATCAACCCGCTCATCAAAAAAGAGGTGCATTATGGCAACACCACCAGTATCAGGCGTTCATACGCCGATTCGAATTATTAGAATGCAGGAGCTAATCGGCATGATTGGATTGAGTAAAAGCACGATCTATAACCGCATGGACCCTCGTTCTAAGTGGTACGATAAAAATTTTCCACTCGCTATTAAACTTGGTAAGTCTGCGATCGGATGGCGTTCATCCGATATAGAAATGTGGATTCTAACGCTGTCCCAAAGCGTTGAAGGTTAATTAAACTCTTGAATTTACATCTGCATCTCAAGTCAAGCAAAAACAGCTACATTAGGAGTTATTGATGACAGATAGACAACCATATGTAAGTATCGATAGTCCATGTGAGTTTCCTTATCACCTTCTCTCTGATGAATATAAAAATACTTATCATTGTGTAAAGAGAATAAGTCAAGCATCAGATGGCCTTATCTACTCAGTAATGTTAAGTATTATGGGGTTAGCATGTCAAGATTTAATAGAAATTCAAGTTCATGAACAGTTACGTATAAAGCCTATGTTGTATATAATTGTTTCATCGCCTTCAGGATCTGGAAAAACTTTCGTATTCAACATGCTGACATCATCTATTCGTCTTATTCAGGAGTCGTTAGATAGAGATGATGCTGAAGCGCTCCGCACATTTGATGGTGAAATGAAAATATGGGAAATCCAAATAAAAGCTGCAGAGAAAGGACTAGTAAAAGCAATCCGTGACAACATGAATATTGATCACTATAAGGAAACCATTCGTCAACTTCATCAGACAAAGCCTTTACAGCCGTCAGCTAGACAATTGATACTTAATGATGTGACCAATGCAGCAATAATGCAGCAGCTAGGAAATGGAAATCCTTCTTTTGCTATCATGTCTGATGAGGCTGGAGGGTTATTTAAAAAAGACTTTTTAAAGGAGACATCAAACATTAATACGTTATGGTCTGGGGGCGGGATTTCAATGAGAAGAGGCTCTGGATCTGGGGTGACAGTAAATGACATCAGTCTTAGTATCATGTTGATGGTTCAGCCAAAGTTATTTAGGAAATTTCTTGCCGAAAATGGTGACATTGTTCGAGATAGTGGTTTTTTGGCTAGGGCTTTGATTTGTGAACCTCAGTCTACACAAGGAAGTCGGGTTGATCTGGATGAAGTGTTATTGAACGACGATGATCTAACATGGTTTCATTCACGTGTTACGAGCTTGATAAAACAAGGGATAGAACGTAGGTACAAAGGTAGGAAGCATCACATTGTGACGTTATCGAGTGAGGCTCTCGAATTTTGGAAGAAGAACCGATTTAAGTTCGAACCTTACATGGCAGAAGGAAAACCTTTAGAACAGTACCATGATTACTGTTCAAAGTTCATGGAACACGCAACCAGACTGGCTGCAGTAATAGAGGTGTTTTCTAATGGCTACGAAACAGAAATATCACTTGCTTCAATGGAGGCTGGATATTGCATCGCCAATTGGTATTTTGATCACTTCATTGAGATAATGAGTGGTAACAATGGAAATAGTGGCGTAACTGATGCAGAAATATTAGATAATTGGTTGAAAGAAAATGTATTGTTAAAGGGTAATGTTGCGATTGAGAAAAATAAGATCAGGCAATATGGCCCTAATCGATTAAGAGATAACATACGACTCAATGCAATATTATCTCAATTGGAATCAGAAGGGAGAGTTAAACTATATAAGAAAAAAAATACTTATATGGTTTCATACGTAGAAGCAGAGATTTTCCATCAGATTGGAAAATCTGATATTGTTGCTAGCGGATATCGACCATATGAATTTGCCCCCTATGGTTCCAAAAGAGATTCAGCGTTTGGGTTCATTATTCACAAGTGAAAATACTTGGCTAAGTTTAAATAACTTCAGAGTCAATATTTATAACTATATTTAAATGTAATTTGCTGTGAGTCATATGTGGCAAGGGTTTAGCTTATTGCATTATTTAATTGATAGGGGGGATATGTCCTGTATATGTATTATACTTCAATAAAGTATGTTTACTGCATATCAACAAAGCATATCTGACATATATCAATAAACCATATGTAATCATACACGTTATACACCTTATAACGGTGTCTATATCATCGTCTGCATATCCCCTCTCTTTTGAGAGGGGAGGATTAAAGTTTTATTTAAAACACTAACACACGTTATTGTGTTAGGCACAACATTTTATCAAACACTTAGCATTTAGGAGTGCTCATTATGTATGGAAGAATATTATTAACTAATATGGAATTTGAAGCGCTGTTGCAAGAATGCACATCTGGATATGGGCCAATGAACCTGGATTATCTGGTGCGCAGTGTAGAGTTTACAGCTCAAGTATTAGCAGAGACTCCTCGAGTCTTTGCTATTCGATGCGATTTAAGGTTCGCAGTGGACACCACTGAATACGATCCGGATCAGCTTATCTTCATGCAGCGCACTGACCCAGCGGTTATCACACGCTTTATGGAATCCCTTAAAAGTCAGATCAAAGCAAACCATAAACGTAACAACCGACGAGGGGAGCCTCGTCTACCTGCTTACATCTGGTGCAGAGAAAAGGAGTTATCAGCGCACCACCATTACCACGTTATGCTGTTCTTCCACAGAGACGATTATGCCTATCTGGGTAACTATTTAGAGAGTGATGGTGATAACATGGGGGTGAGGATACAGAAAGCGTGGTGTAGTGCACTAAGCTTACCGCATCCAGAGCATGCTCACTTGGTTCATTTCCCTTCCAAAGGGACTTATGGACTATTTCGTAATGCGGCAATTAATCGAGAGAAAATCTATCACGACTTTCTGTTTCGTCTGGCTTACCTAAGTAAACAGAGTACGAAGGTTATGGATGGGCAACGCAACTTCGGTTGCAGTCAAATACGATAAGACGCTTGAGCACGTCAGTGCTCATTAGTATGCTATAGAACAATCCCTGCGTATTTAATTAAAGGATATCTATGAGTGAATTTCTGAAAGTGCTGTTGAACATCCGTAGTCTGCGGGCAGCACTGCGCGAGTTGTCTCTGGATCAGCTCAAAGAAGCCCACGAGAAAATCGAAATGATTTATCTGGAGCGGTTGGAGGTAGCGGAGAAAGAACAAGCCGCCCAAGCTGAGCACCAGCAAAAGCTGGCCGAGTTTCAAGCGATGTTGGCCCAAGCCGGTATCGATCCCACCGAGTTGGTAGGCAGTGCCCCTGCAGCGACTGCGGCTAAAGCTAAACGAGCGCCTCGTCCCCCAAAATACCGTTATGTTGAAAATGGTGTAGAGAAAACCTGGACCGGTCAAGGCCGTACCCCCAAGTTCCTGGCTGAGCAGCTCGAGCAAGGTCACCTGTTGGATGAATTCCTTATCTAACTAAATAGACAAGGCCATGCCCTTACGGTGTGGCCTTTCTGTTAACCGGCTCAGTGACCCAAATCATGACAGCCCTCATAGCTACGAACTTGTTCTGTCGCATGACTGAGGTTAGCTCTAATGAGGCCTTGTTGCCCAAATAAGCCAGCAAGTCCTGGCTTTCCCAGCACCAGGTTACCGCTACACTCGGGGCTGCCTGACAGGTAGGTCCAAGGTATTCAGTTTGTTTATGGCACTGACATACGCCATGACTTCTCCCACTTGGCCATTGTAGTTACGCAGACTGATTCTCCCCGCCAGCAACTGCTTGAACCGATACATCGCCGTTTCCGCCAGCGAGCGACGGTGATACCCCGATATCTTCTTCCAGTGCGCCAGCCCTTCCTTGCGCATCACCAGCACAGCCTCATTTCTTGGATGTCCTTTTTCCCATAGCCCAGCGTTCTTGCGAGGCGGGATACAGGCTGTCGCCCCTTTGCGCGAGATTAGCTGATGGCTGGCTTTGCTGTCATAGGCGCCATCCGCATAAACACGTCCCAGCTTGCGCCGCAGTGGGTTGAGCAAGGTCGGCAACACCTCGGCATCATGGACATTTTCCAGCGAGACTTCCGCCGCCACGATATCGTGGGTCACCGGGTCTACCGCCAGATGCAACTTGCGCCACACTCGCCGCTTCTCGGCGCCGTGTTTTCTGACCTTCCACTCGCCTTCACCAAATACCTTCAGGCCCGTCGAATCGATAACCAAGTCAGTGATGCGCCCCTTAGAGGGCTGTCGATAAGCCACCGCCACCGTGCGTGCTCGCTTGCTGACACAGCTGTAATCGGGGGCACAAAGCGGTACGTTCATCAACTCGAACAGGGAGTCGAGTAGTCCCTGGGTGGCCCGCAGAGTGAGGTTGAAAATCCCCTTGAGCATCAGGAAGGTGCAGATGGTCTGGTCAGTGTATAGTTGGCTGCGGCCCCGCCGCCCATGATGGCCGTGGTGAAACCAGTTGTTCATGGCCTCGGCATCAACCCAGAAGGTGAGTGAACCACGGTTAATCAAAGATTTGTTGTATGTAGGCCAGTTGGTGATGGGGTGAAGCGACGTGCTCATGATGCAGACTTGAAGGAGATGGTGGTGATCAGATCACCAAGTCCTCAGTTAGTTCCATTCAAGCTGCATCGATTTGGGCAACAACGCCGTACAGCACCCAACCGGGGGCAGATGCAGACGCTATCAAGTGGCTTGAACGGTCCGCAGAGCTGGGTAACCGTGATGCCCAGTACCTGCTGGGTGAGCGATATGCGCAAGGTAAAGGGGTAGTCAAACGATCAGACCTCGCCCAGCGCTGGAACGACAAGGCTGCGGCTCAGCAGCAGCCGAATGCGTTACTACAGCAAGCCAAGCAGGCCGCTCCCACTAATGCGTTCACAGCCTATCAGAGAGCCGCTACAGCTGGCTCTGCCGAAGCCGAACTCTGGCTTGGCAAGGCTTATCTGGCTGGGGAGCAGATCCCCAAAGACCCCTCTCTAGGTCGTTACTGGCTGGAGCTGGCTGCAGGACACGGCTCCCATGAAGCAGAGTACCAACTGAGCTTGCAGCAGGTAGACCAGAAGCAGCAGGTCTATTGGTTAGAGAAGGCTGCTGACAGTGGCGTACCAAAGGCATTGTTCGAACTGGCGGAGCTACAGCATAAACAAGGTGAACTGGAGCAGGCCAGAGCCAGTTATGCCAAGGCAGCCCAACAAGGGCACATTCTCGCGCAGTACACCTACGGTGAAATGCTGCGTCTGGGACAAGGCGGCAAAGAAGATTACGCACTGGCCTTCAAGCAGTATCGCCTAGCGGCCCAGCAGGGTGACCGCCAAGCCCAATACCGAATGGGGACGCTACGAGAGGAAGGCTTGGGGGCCCCGCGCAATCGGGTGCATGCCTATGCCTGGTTGTCACTGGCCGCGATAGAAGGGATGCCTGAAGCCGTGCTGGCCCGTGATGAACTCGAGGCCACGATGACCAAACCAGAAGTAAAGCAGGCTCAGAAGCTGTCCGAGCACTGGTTTGACAAGATGTCATCAAGGGCCAAGAAAAGCTAAAAAAGCATAGAGGGAAGCTGCTATTTGGCCGCTTCCCTCTTATTCAGTTAGCAAATTACCAGCCACAGGCCAGTCCAGGTCTCCATCATAGGCCGCATGTGATCGCGATAGCACGAGCCCTTCTTACATTGCTTCAGCTTATCAGCCACTTCGTTGCAAGGGGAGGCTGGCCTATCGCAGCATTTCTTCCAGGCGGGTATGGTGGATAGTTTCCGATTTGAGGAGCAATGTTATCGAAGGACAGATTGTCAAGAATACCAAGTACTTACTTGAGACTTATTGATTTTCATAGACTATTCAGGCTGCTACAATGGGACAAGTTTGGATATTGAAAGTAAAGTACAGTTAGATCATGCATAACTCAAATACTTTTACTAAAAAGCATGATTTCCCTACCATGTCTCAATGAGGAATAACGATTGGAAGTAGAAATTTGGGATGGCGGTTTACAAGAGCAAGAAGTAGCTGCTATTGAAAAGATCAAGGCTGCATTTTCGGATACTGTTACTGTGCCTAAGGTTCCTCTTCGAGGGGGGTCTCTTCGAGATCAGTTGCAAAGTAATTATGGTATCAGCAACAACAGCATGTTCCCTTGGAAAGGCTATGCCGGATTTCGATTCGTTGATTCCAAGAGCCATGCTGGTGAGTTTGACTTGGTTATTGTAACCCACTGCAATGTGATTATTGTCGAGTTAAAAGATTGGAACTATCAATCGGTCACGGCAAAGGGAGATATCTGGTACAAAGGTACCAAAAACATGAAACGCTCCCCGGTGAGCACTACTCGGGTTAAGAAGCAAACATTAGATACCAAGTTATCTAGGCTAGCACACCGCTTTACCAATAAAGGATTTGTACCCCATGTGCATTTCTTTGTTGTAATGACAGGTAATGCTGATTTTAGCCAATTGCCTGAGGAGCAGTTACTTCATACAATATCGCTTGATGATTTTCTTAAGTTTGCTGATAAAAAAACCTTCAATGAACGATTTAGACCACACCCAAGCGCTCAAGTTCTGAACAAGGATTTTTTGCTTTTTGATGAGCTCTTTTTAGGAAATAACACGGCTCCAAAAGCTTTACTGGTTGATGGCTATGAGGCCAAAGACATCATCTTTGAACATCCCAAGATGATTTATAAAGAGTATATTGCTAGATCTGAAATATCGACCAATACAGAGGTTTTGCTTCGTATTTGGAAATTTAAGAATGTTGATGGTAACAAAGCGTTCACATCTGAAGGGCGTGCTGAGATTGTTTCACGTGAACGTGTTATTTTAGAGCGCATAAATCATCAGAATCGGGATCTATATAATCATTGCTTGCGATCACTTACAAGTTTCCAAAAAGATGAGGTGACAGCAGAGTACAGTGAGGTATATGAGCTACCTCCTGGTCATGTTCGGTTTAACGAGTTTATTGGAAAGTATGGAAAGGCATTCTCAGAGTTAGACCGTTTGAATGTCACTAAATTATTGCTCGCAAAGTTTGGTGATCTACATGAAATGAAAATTGCTCATAGAGATATCGCAGATCATAGTATTTGGATCTCACCCTCAAAAGAGGTTGCACTGTCAAACTTTATCTCGGCATATCATCAACCGATTGGTACTGTTGGAGATTATAGAAAGAGTCTTTCTGTCGGTGCTGTTGAAGTGCAAGATATGTTAGATGGAGTAAGTTTAACTCCTTATCAGCAGGATGTTCATGCCTTGGGGATTGTAGCTTGGCACTTATTAAGCGGCAAACGTATGTCCCCTAAAAGTTTGCAAACAATACAAGACGAAATGCTTAATAGCGAGGCATGGTATTCAAATGCCTTGCTTAATGCTGTTACTGCAAAGTTTAATTCAGCAGCAGATTTCTTTGATGCTCTGAAACAAGCTGAACCAATAGGCGAGACTATCCCAACGTTTGATGATACTGAGCTTGATCCCTACCGCCATTCTATCAACCATTCCCGTCAATATCGGGAGGACGATGATTTTCTCGTAGAGACGACGGAAAAAGAAGTTTATATATCCGGTGGAAGACTAGTAAAAGCTTGGTTGAATGTCGGCGGGCAAGATAACGACTCTGTAGCTAATTTCCAAGTTCTTAAATTTCTTAAGCAATTAGATAAGTTATCATCGGTTAAACCGACGTATCTACCAGAAATCCGTGAGTTTGGTATTGCTTCTAAGTCATCAAGTTTGTATATGGTTACAGACTTGGTTAATGGAGAAACCTGGGATAACGCTATTATTGCTGACGACGAAAAAATTGATTTAATTGGTAAGTTTATTGCGGCAGTTGAGCATTTACACAGTCTTGGTGTTTCTCACGGAGATATCCACCCAGGCAATGTTATGCTAGAAACCCAATGTCGCTCCATTTATCTAATAGATATCCCTGACTTTTCTCTCTCCGGAGACGAACCCAAGAATCACAGCTACAGTCCTGAATATATCGACAGTTGCTCTTCTTTTGAACGTGACAACTTTGCTGTGATGAAAATGTCCTGTGAGTTATTAGGCTTGCCTTGGGGCCATGAGTCTGAAAATTATCCTGCCGTGGCAAGAGCGATTATTGCTGAACTAGAAGATTATCAATTTGGGTTTAAGGATTTGGGGCGCTTTAAAAAGGCGATTGATAGAGGCGATGTATTGCCAGAGCAAACCCTGATTGAGATCACAGCAGGACATGCCGATGAAGTTATCACTATCTTACCTGATAATGGTCATCTTTATGTCAAAGTGGAACCCAGTCATAAAGAATTACATGAAGTGAAGGTAACCTTCACTGGGATCGGTGGTAGCTTTTCTGCGATGTACTGCAAACAACAACAAGCTTTAATTGTTGGCTTTAAGCCAAGGCCGCGATCATCGATTCGGAAACAGGATATTGATGAAAGTCAGTTTGAAATTAGTACAGGCATAAGGATTATCCCAGGTCGCCCGCACGAGATGTCTTCTTTGACGTACATACTCAATGAAGATGAAGCATTCTCACGAGCGATTGAACTAGCCATAGCACCTGAGGTAAATCAAGATAAAAATTTACTCACTCTTCAACTGAAAGAAGCTTTTGCAAGGCTAGATAAGCAAGCTGAGCAACCAATTTCAGCAAAGACATTTGAAATTCAGACAGAGAAACTTTGGCGGGCAATTTTAGATACGGAGACTGAGTCGTATCCAAATATTGAGGTCAGTGGTGAAATTATTCCTGTTGCTGACGCTCATGGAGAACTTCTAATCCCGTATTCTGCAGATATAGATCCACTTGGCGGATTCAGCAGTAGTGATGAAGTCGAGGCGTTATTGGTGGATCAGGACGGTATCGAACGGTTTATTGGTGAAGTGTCGCTTAAGATGTCTGCTCTTAAGGAAATTAGGCTGATTAAAACTCGGGCTGATGCATACAAGTTAACAGACTCTGATATTGTCTATTTCCGTTCCAAGAAAGATCGTTCGTCGTATCACAAGCGCAAAAGAGCATTAGAGCGATTGCTTGATCGTGAAGCAGTAATGCCCGACTTGATAGACCTCTTCGATCCATCTTGCGAAGTCGCAGCCCAAAATTACGGTATCTCGTTAAGTGATAATGATTTTGCGAGATATGATCGTGAAGACCAGTACGGAAATAAGATTAGCTTGAATGAACAGCAAAGAGAAGCGTTTGCTAAACTAGTTAATAATGGCCCCCTTTCCTTACTACAAGGCCCCCCAGGGACAGGTAAAACCGAGTTTATCGCTGCTTTTGTGCATTATTTGGTAGAGAAGCAGAATACTAAACGTATCTTGTTGGTTAGTCAGTCTCATGAAGCAGTTAATACAGCCGCTGAACGGATTCGGAAGCACTGCGCTCGTCTTAATACAGATCTAGAAGTCGTAAGGTTTAGTAACCGCGAAGGCGCTGTATCTCAAGGGCTGAAAGATGTCTACTCGAACGCAATCACAACGGAGAAGCGTGAATTGTTCAGCGCTGAAAGTAAGTATCGTGTAGAGGCCTTGAGTGAAGCAATTGGTTTGGATCCAGAGTTTATATCTAGTATTGTGCAGGCAGAGCTTAAGCTTTTCAAAAAAATTGACCATCTTGAGACATTGCTTTATCAAGTGAATGACCTGAGAGACGAGAGTGATATTAAGGTTCTGAAGGAAATTTCAGTAGAGCTTGATATTTCAATACGCTCAAAGTTAAGTTATGAGTATGATGTTAATTTGGATGCCGATGCTAATATATCGGAAGCAAAAGAAATTCTGATATATAAATTGTGTCGGGAGTATGGTGTTAGGCCCGATGAGGCACGCCGAGTAAAAGCATTAGCTAAGATATCACGAGATATGCTGGATGCTTTGTCGGGAGAGCGGGTTAACGTTGACGAATTCTATGCACGTTCGAGACAGTTAGTAGCAGGAACATGTGTCGGTATTGGACAAGGCCATATTGGCATTCAGGACAATATATACGATTGGGTGATTATCGATGAGGCTGCACGCTCAATTGCGAGTGAATTAGCTATTGCTATGCAGTCAGCGAGACGTATTCTGCTAGTTGGAGACCATTTGCAACTTCCTCCATTGTACTCCGATGCACATAAAGCCGCTTTGGCAAGAAAATTGGGTATCAATAGTTCGCGCACTGAGATCGATGAGCTATTACGAAGTGACTTTGCTCGAGCATTCAACTCTACCTATGGTAAGCAAGCAAGTGCAGCATTGCTTACTCAATATCGTATGGCCCCCCCTATTGGGAGTCTTGTATCGGAGACCTTCTATGAAGGTAAGCTTCGAAATGGTGTGCGAACAATTCCAGATGTCTATCAGCACGCGCCACCTGCTTTGCACAGTATTGTGACTTGGCTAGATACCTCTTCTCTGGGTCAGCGCGCACATCACTTGGAAGATCGTGGGACAAGTATCTACAACCGCAGTGAGGCAGATCAGATTATTTCTGTACTTAAACAGGTGTCAGAAAATATAGATTTCGTTGCGAAGTTATCGAATCTTACCAGCAAAGATGAACCCGCTATAGGTGTGATTTGTATGTATGCCGAACAAAAAAAATTATTGCGCCAGAAGTTCAACCAGGAAATCTGGAGTGACGGATTCAAAGATATTGTAAAAATTGACACAGTAGATAGCTATCAAGGTAAAGAAAACAGGATTATCATTTTGTCCTTAACTCGTTCTGATAAAAAGCATAGCCCTGGTTTTTTACGAGCCCCAAATAGAATAAACGTTGCGATGTCTCGAGCGATGGATCGTTTGTTGATTGTTGGCAATGCGGATATTTGGAAAGGAAATAATAAAGAGTTGCCATTAGGATCTGTTGTTCGTTATATGACCGAGTCTGGTGAAAAAGCTGGGTATAAATTTATCTCCGCTGAGCAAGGTGGGAAAAGAAAATGATATCAGAAAATAAGGTAACTTATCATGAGGTCGATTTTTTGCTGCCTGCGCAGAGATTTAACATTCAATTCTCATATGTCTCTAAGAAGGGGCTTCCATTTATAAGAGAATTTGTGCTGAGGCTTGTTCATGTGGCATCAATGAGTAAGTCACAAATTTCAAAATATTTTGGACTTAGCCGTCGTGAGACAGAAGAGGCTATATCTGATTTAGTTCAACGTGGTGAGTTGACTCTTTCAGATGACGGTCGTTTAACATTGACAGATAAGTCAAATGGTTATTTTTCAGAAATTGGTGAAATACCACAGCTTTCTACTGTACAAGATAGTGGAGCTACGTTGTCATTTGATTTGGCTACATTTAGTTGTTTCAGTAATCAGAATATCCAAGAGAAGTGGAATGCCGGAATATCTCTGAAAATCGTTGACAGCAACGTTTCTCAAAGTGAAAGGTTAGTAGAAAAACATTTTCAGCATCAGTTTACCCAAATTCTGGATAAAGGATATCTATCTCATTTACTGACTCAAGATGGGAAAGAACGTCCCTCTGTTTATACCGTAAACTCTGTCAACAAACTGCGACAATTTCCATTGCGTTTGACGACCTATTTTAAAATGGATACTGATGGAAAGGCTGTCGAACGTGAAGACTATGAACAGTTGAATAGTTCGGAGTGTATTCATGAACTAATGGCTTTAGAGCTATCTCGGATATCTATGGTCAACAACTCCATGAGTATCTTCAAGTCCATGGTTTCCCTGAATGATGAAGATACACTTAAATTATTTGACTCAAAAACAAATCTATTCAATCCAAAGTATATAGAAGATATCCAGGTATTAGAGGCTCATACAACATCTGAGAGGTTGACTTTTCTTGGTCCAATATACTTAAAAAACAACTGGGAAAAGCTACAAAAGATTCTAAATCCTGTGCTCAGTAAGCGAATTAAAGAAAAATCAGATACCAGTAATAGTCGATTTACCTGGATTGCTCCTTCAGACCCATATTGGGCGAAGAGCGCTCGTTTTATTTCTAGTTTAAGTGACTTCATCCACAGATCTAGTACGAAAGAGAAGAGGCTTTATAAGCCTGTGCTATACGTTCCAGTATGCGACCATCGGGATATAAAAGGAGCCAAACAGTGGGAGCGTGAACTTGGTCAGTTCTATAATGATGCGAAGGGCCTTGCTGAGGGATTCCTGGACGGCAATGTTGAGATCCTTCATCTTGAAGATGAATTTGGTGTTGTTATTTACCATTTTTCTCAACCAGAGACTTTACCAATAACTATGCCGATTGGCTATATTACAAAAAATAAAGAGTTGGTTAAGAAGATTGGGACCTTGGTTAATGATTATATTAGAGATATCTCTGCATTTGATAAACCAAATGACTGTGGTGCTATTTCTTCGTTAGCTAAAGGGGTTAATGCTTAGCGATTATTACTAAGGGGGCCTTAAGAAAATATCTAACTTAGGTCCCTTTCTCCATTGTGTCACTTGGTAAAACACGAGGTTTTAAATAGGAACCAAGCGTTCACTCCTGACTATCCGTTGCTTACCAGTTTAATTATTTGTTGGTTAATACGGAGATGAGCAACTACTCAAGTTATCGACAAAGCGATGAGGGGAGGCGTTGTTCTTTCTGACCGGTAATAATTTTTTACAGTTGGAATACAGTGGGGTAACTGTTCACCCAGATG
>NZ_CAWMDN010000042.1:0-1693 GCF_963866575.1 Aeromonas sp. L_1B5_3 | reverse complement strand
TGGCATGGTCGCTGCTAATAGTCTGGTCGAGTGCTATCTCATTTAACCAATCTATTTAGGAGCATACACATGCCAACTCCATGTTATATCAGCATCGAAGGTAAAACCCAGGGCAATATCACCGCCGGTGCCTTCACCTCCGATTCCGTCGGCAACATCTTCGTACAAGGTCACGAAGACGAGATGCTGGTACAAGAGTTCCAGCACGTTGTGACTGTCCCGACCGACCCGCAATCTGGTCAGCCGGCTGGTCAGCGTGTCCACAAGCCGTTCAAGTTCACCGTTGCCCTGAACAAAGCCGTGCCGCTGATGTATAACGCGCTGGCTTCCGGTGAAATGCTGCCGAAAGTGACCCTGAAGTGGTACCGCACCTCCGTTGAAGGCAAGCAGGAGCACTTTTTCTCCACCGTGCTGACCGATGCCACCATCGTTGACATCGATTGCCAGATGCCGCACTGCCAGGACCCGGCGAAGTCTGACTTCACCCAGCTTATCCAGGTCTCCATGGCTTACCGCAAGATTGACTGGGAACACACCGTTGCCGGTACTTCCGGTGCGGACGACTGGCGTGCGCCCATCGAGGCCTAATCCTCGTTTTGTTACTTTGGTATTCCTTGCAAGTAGTTATGTGTCTTATGGGCCGGTTGCCAAATCGGCCCTCTTAGCCCGTATTTCTCCGGCCCGCTCAGGTAGCCGGAGCTTTTCTGTTTTGCCATCCCTCTGCTGCGCATTCGATTGATGCGGGGGGATGGCAAAGCACTAAAGGGTGTCCTGTGATGCAGACCCAATCCGCCCGTAGCCCGTGTTCGCCGCTATCTTGGTTGCCCGTTGTGGCACCGGAGAGGGCGGTAGCGTGGTTTGGCGGTTGGGGTTTTGAAGAGGGGCGCAGACATCGCGTGGCCGTGACAAGAGGGGAGAGCCATGGCTAATCAAACCGGATTGCAATTTACCGTCAAGGTGGGGGCGTTGCCCGAGAGCACCTTCGTGGTGGCGAGTTTCCAGCTGGACGAGGGGCTGAACCGGCCGTTCAACCTGCGCCTTGAGCTGGCCAGCAGCCAGCCCGATGTCGACTTTGGCGCCGTGCTGGACCAGCCCTGCGAGCTCATAGTGTGGTACAACGGCGAGCTGCAGCGTAGGGTATGCGGTGTAGTGAGCGAGTTTGCCCAAGGGGACAGCGGCTTTCGCCGTACCCGTTACCGCATTGAGGTGAAACCTGCCCTGTGGCGGTTGGGTCTGCGCCAGAACTCTCGCATCTTCCAGGCGCAAAAGCCTGACGAAATCCTCAGTATCCTGCTGCAAGAGCACGGCATCACCGATTACGCCTTTGCGCTCAAGAACGAGCACGCCCAGCGCGAATACTGCGTCCAGTATCGGGAGACCGACCTCGATTTCCTCAACCGCCTCGCAGCCGAAGAGGGCTTGTTCTACTTCCACGAATTTGAAGCAGGCAAGCATCGCATTGTGTTTGCCGACGATGCCGCAGCGTTAACCGCTGGCCCCGAGCTCTTCTTCAACCTCGGCAACCGCTCGCTGGAACAAGGGCCCTATGTGCGCCAGTTCCACTACCGCGAGGCGGTGCGCCCCTCGGATGTGGAGCTTAAGGACTACAGCTTCAAGACCCCGGCCTATGGCCTCTCCCACAAGAAGCAGGGGGCAGAGCTTGAGCACCAGCGCGATACCTACCAGCACTTCG
>NZ_CAWMDN010000041.1:0-1863 GCF_963866575.1 Aeromonas sp. L_1B5_3 | reverse complement strand
TTGCATTTGAAGGAAGCCCAACCATGCATGACTTACGTGATTACAAGACTCTGTCCGCCCGACAACTCACCGCCGCTATCGGCCAGCTCAACCACAACACCGCACCGAAGATAATGACCCATCTGGTATTGCGGGCCAGGCAGCCGCAACCGCTCGGTAATGGCCGTAGCAGAGCCAAGGCCCTCAAGCTGCTGCGCCGGGTCAAGAAAGCACACAAGGCGGGGCGTATCCCGTTTGAGCTCACCGTGACGGGTTGCCGCATCGACCGTGGCAGCCATCAGGCTGACCGTTACTACTACGACCGGACGCTGCTGGCCCAGGGCTGGCAACAATACGATACCGAGGAAGACGCCTGGTATTTCGGCATCTGGATTCACACAGAGAAGTTGGAGACCTTTACCTACGCCGAAGGGGATACCAGCCATGTGATTGCGCCAAACGTTGAGGCGTTTCGTGCCGAACTGGCGCGGCTCTATCAGTACCACCCGCAAGCCCCGGCGTTTATCAGCATCGACCCGGAAGCGGGCACGGTGACCCACCACTTTGAAGCCAAGCCGGAGGTGTGAGATGGCGAAGAACATCACCATCAAGGTGCCGGGCAAGCATCCACAGACCGGCGAGCTCACCACCTTTGAGCTCAAGGGCCAGCGCATGGATATCGACATCGGTGGGCAAGCTGTGCCCTTCCTCATTCATGGGAGGGGCATCGGCACCTCGCTCACCCACATCTCGAGCGGCTATCGCATCGCGCTACTCGGCGGCTGGCTCACCGCGCGTTACGCAATTCCTGAGAATAAGCCCAGCAGAGCGGCCTGCGCCCAGATGGCTATAGACCGACTGGTAGCCCAATACGGCTCGATGCACCTGCTGGACCGTCTCAATTGCAAGCCGGTTATCAATGAGACGGCTGACTGCGATCGTTGACGTCCCACAATCTTGCTCATCAACACACAGCATAAAGGGCCAGCCCTCTCAGGCTGACCCTTGGCATCATTGGAGTCACCGAACATGACCCGTCTTATCACCGGGCTCGAGGTGCATTGCTATGCCCCCGAGCTCAACAAACTGCATCTGCGCAACCGCCAAACGTTACCCGCTCCCGGCATCACCACCATCAAAGAGGCCAAAGCCCGCCTGTTTGGCTGCTGGCAGCCAGGGCATCAGGTAACCATCACGGTGAGTCACCCTGACTACGTCAATCTCTCACGGCTCTACCGGGGGCGACTGGCCAGCCTGACAGACTTTCCAGAGCACCTGACCAGACTACGCCAGCGGCACAACGTGCCCGGCACCCGCATCGACATTCAAATGAGGTATCGCTAATCATGACCACAACCCACCCCACATGCTCTGCTACACAGCAACCTGAGGCCCCAGCTCTCACACCGCTCCCCAGCATCAGCTGGGGCCTTCCGCGTGATATATCTCCACGCTTTGGCGCTCGTCTGATACAGAGCCGCTACCGGCTCGATTTTCTATCCGATCGGGCCAGTCTGATCGGTGAGTGGAGTCAGATGCAGATAGCCAAGCTCGACCTGGCTTTCCCGGAGATCATCAAGGCACTGGAAGCCAAGCTGCTGACCGGCGAACTGGATGCCCAGCGTCAGCACTGCATTACTATCCAGCACGGCGGCTTTACCTGCGAAGCCGATACCCTGGGTAGCCACGGCTATGTCTATGTGGCGCTTTACCCAGCCATCACTCTTTAGGAGGAAGGGGGAGACTGTGTAAGCAGTCTCCCCCCCCCCATTTTTCGATGTTAATCAGACTGCGCCAGTTACCTGAATGTGGGTCATTTTTCCGGTATGATGCACATCATTTTCATTAGAAGTTCCGCCTCATGGCTTGCGAGGCGACACACAG
>NZ_CAWMDN010000040.1:0-3347 GCF_963866575.1 Aeromonas sp. L_1B5_3 | reverse complement strand
GTGTCAGGTGCAGCAGCCAGCGCTGACTACTGCGGGTAGGGGTTATCTTGGCGTTGGCGGCAACTTGTCCCAACCATTGACGTGAGTAGTGGGAGAGCGCTAATTCTTGGCTCATCGTGTCCTCCTAATCTCCTGCGACCGTGACGCTGAAACACTCCAACCGGCAGCAGGCAATGAAGTTGCTCTGCCAGATATCGAACAGCTCCCGCGCTTCGGCCAGTCGCAGTGGTCCCCAGCCCAACATGGTGTGTTCCCCATCGAGGAAGTTGAAATCGAGCTCTTTGCAGAGCTCGGCATCCTGGGCGAGCCCTTGGTAGCTGAAGTCGGTGACGTAATCGAACAGCCAGCCATCGAGCCCGCGGATCAGGCGGATCTCGACCGGGTGCACGCCGCCTTGCTCGGCGCTGTAGCCGGGATTGCGAAAGTTGAAGGTCAGTTGGGTTAAGCGCTCAAGATTGAGCTCGGTTTTAGCGACTTCCTGGTTAAGCTGAACCAGCAATGCTTGTGCAACGGGCATGGCAAAGCCGTCCCGGAAAAAGGGAATGGTCATGGTGTACTCCTTGTGGGGGTTAATCTTGGCCGAACAGCTCGCGCATTTTTTTGGCAACACGGGCACGGATCTGTTCATCAATAAAGGCGGTAATACTGGCGAGTGCCGCACTTAGCACCGCGATGTCATCGGTGAGCCCCATCGGCAACACGTCCGGGATCGCATCGATCGGTGAGATAAAGTAGGCCAGCGCACTGTAGATCAGCAGTTTGGCCCAGAGCGGTAAGTCATCCTTCTGGCTGGTGTAGTAGAGCAGCAAGCAGGTCTCGATAAAGGGCCGACCGGCACGTTTGGCAAAGGCCCAGAGTTTGTGCCAAAAGCCTGGGTGATCGAACGGCTCGCATTCAGGGGGAATGCAGGGGGGCATAGTGTGTCTCCTTCACAGGTGGGTGAATGGCAGAAATGAAAAGAGGAGGCAAATGCCTCCTCTTGGATGGGAATGGATGTGAGCTATTGGTCCCACATCAAGCAGTCAAACTCAGGGGTATTAGTGGCGGGCAGTACAGATGCGACCTCTTTGGTTGGCAGTGCCAGTTGCTTGCCGTCAGCCGTTAAAATGCTGATCGACTTGGCCTTGCGCAGCTTGCCCCACATGTCGAAGAAATTGTTCTCACCGACACGGGACTCGGTCTCATAGGGCGCATCGTATTGGCTGCCATCGACGATGATGGTGAAAGCCTGCCCAGCATAAGAGCCGTACTCCTTGCCCTGCACGGTAGCCGTCATGCTGACCTTGCGGGTGTCATTACAGGCGATATAGAGGTTGTTTTGCTCGTTGACCACCGCCGTGTATTCGCTGGTGCCCTGACCCCAGCCACTGCTCCAGCGTCCGGCCTCGCCATACGCAAAGGCGTTGCCGCACAGCAGCAGTGCTGTTGAGGTAATGAAGAGTTTTTTCATCCCTGTGACTCCTAAAGGCTCAAGGATTTAGATGAGCCATTAACGTGGTTATTTTTTGTAAAGCACGCTGAGTGAGTTATCCACCAAGTGCTTAACGATTTCATAGTCTGGATTGTAAGTGGCGAGATTATGTGCCGCGATAGTGACGGCAGATGCGATCCCGGCTAGACCGGTAATACCGCCAAAGACGCTGGCCCCTGCTGCGGCGATCCGACCCTTGGTATAGACCCGGCATTTCAGCCCAGCAGGTTCGATGCTGTTTTCAAGTTTTGTCACAGCGGCGCTCATTCGCCCCGATAGCCCCAC
This sequence comes from Aeromonas sp. L_1B5_3, assembly GCF_963866575.1. Classification (NCBI taxonomy): domain Bacteria; kingdom Pseudomonadati; phylum Pseudomonadota; class Gammaproteobacteria; order Aeromonadales; family Aeromonadaceae; genus Aeromonas; species Aeromonas sp. L_1B5_3. The sequence continues at coordinate 1,591 of NZ_CAWMDN010000040.1, read as the reverse complement.
GACTTCGAAAGATTTTCGTGCACGGATCAGTGAGGTCAGCTTGTCAGTACCCAGATCTTCATAAGTCAGTCTTTCCATGTTTTGTGTCCTTGGTCGTGTAGTAAGAGCGTCTTATGGAGCCCACCTGTTGCGAGTTAGTCACGATGGTTTATTGGCTGAGGGCCTCGCATCCGTGTCAAATCAGCATCAATTGCTGTCTGGTGGACTCATTAAGTCTTTAGTCTACCTTTTGAGTCCTTATCGTCAATGGGTCCATGGTCAACCATAGAGGTTGACTGGAGGACCCATGACAGATATCAACCTTGAGCTGTTAGCCAAGAGCGTTGGCAAGGCGATCAGCCACAAGCGTACTCAAGCCGGATTCACGCAAGAGCATGTGGCTGAACACCTCAATATCGGCATGGAAGCCGTCTCCCGGATGGAGCGGGGGATTGTGGTGCCGACCGTGGTGCGGCTGGCGGAGCTCGCTCAACTGTTTGGCTGTGAGCTGGCGGATTTCCTGCGCGAGACCAGTAACCGCCCGACCGAGCAGGGCATTGTGCTGAGCCAGCAACTGGCTCGGCTCGATGATGCTGACCGAACCCTGTTGCTGGAAACGGTAGAACGGTTGGTGGAGCGGTTGGCGCGTCCCAGCTGATCATCCACCATTCACTGGGGAGGTTATGGGTTCCCTTTCCCCAATTTATTGGTGAGTGGGCTCCTTCTTGGTTGCGGCCTCTGTGACGCTATGGTTGCTTGGCTTTGCGGTGCGTTACGCGAGGTAGCCGCCTCTGCCCCTGCGTTTCCATTCGCCGTCTCGTCGCTGTTGGCTTCGGGATAGAACTCCTCCAGCAGCATCGGCACCTCTTCATCGATATCCTCAAATTGGCCATTGCGCAGCAGGTCGCGAGCGGCCTGCTCCATCTGGTCGATGGCGAGCCCCGCCTCTTGATCACGCCGGGCGGCCTCCAGTGCTTGCCTGACTGCCTCAGTCAGGTTGGTTTCTTCCCGCAAGGTCAAATCCACGTAGTAGACCGGTGTGCGGTACGACTGGGTGGTGCTCTTGGCCCGCAACCGCAGGGTGAGCGGCAGATAGCGGGTATGGCCCCCGCTCACTGCCTCCAGGTACTTCAGTCGAGCCGCCAGAGTGCGCACCGAGTTGTAGCCGGTGGTGCGGAAGATAAAGCTACCCAGCTCATCCCCTTGCCCCTCCACAAACAGGTTCAGTCGTCCGTACAGCTTGCAGCCCTGTTGCCCTGCAAAGGCGCAGCGCTCTGGTCCAGGGCAGCTGACTTCCTCCATGCCTTGCGCCCCCACACGTCTCGCCACCTCCCCATTCCCGACACAGAGCGGCCTGCCGGTTTGCCGGTCAAAGGCGCTGTATTCCGCCCGCAGATTCAAGTCGCTGTCGTTGAACAGCACCCTCACTGGAATGGCGCGGATCTTGGTCTGCTCCTGCCCTTGGCCACTCTTTTGCGATGAGTAGTGTTGATGCAGGGGATGGAGCAACCATCCCCCCTTGTGCTGTATCTGGGTGGTGAGGGTGAAGCTGTCGTCCTTCTCCGGTACCCACTTATCCTGTTTTTGCACCAGCTTGCCGATGCAGATCCGC
>NZ_CAWMDN010000039.1:0-18035 GCF_963866575.1 Aeromonas sp. L_1B5_3 | reverse complement strand
AATCCCTGCATACCCGAGAAAAGCTGATTGCTCGCGCTGTTGTGGCGAAACCATGGCTTCTATTGGTTCGACAGCACCTTTGCCTCTTGGTCAGGGGGCGTTAGGTTAATGGCTGCGTGATACCAAGTCGGAACAGCGTGGCTTCTGTCGTATCAGTCAGCTCACTGACCCCGACCACGCTCCATAGATCTTCCTCCAGCTTCTTCGCTTTGTGGATAGCAAATTTGGCTATGGTATCCAGCTCGTTGGCGACAAAGTTGATATCTGGTCGGCCGGTACGGGAGATGCCAACCAGCACTGAATAGAACTCTCCCTGCTGTAATGCCTGCTCGATAAATTGCCGCTTTTCTTGCACGTTACCGAACGAATTGGCGAGGCAGCTCTTGATTTGGGGCCAACCTGAGTTTGTTTGCACGTACGATACGTAGACCTCTTCCTGCTTTGGTTTGTCATCTCGTTCCTGATGACGAAGCGGGGTCATCAGCACTTCTTTCAGCAAGTCCCCCTGAAACAGGAGATAGAGGTTGCCATGCTCCGGATTCGCAGTACAAACAGTGAGCACTCTTTGCAATGAACGTGATTTGAGAGATTTGCCAATAGATGCCGGCTTCGGACTCCCATTGAGCTTGTTGACATAGAGTGGGGTGTTAAAAAGATGGCTGGTGTAAATATTGCGTAGAGCTCTGGCAAGTCCGCGATAGCGGCGGTGTTCCGGGGCTGTTTTCAGCTTTTTCTGGTTACTTTCGATAAGCAGAGTGAAGAACTGTCGGCCAATGTGGCGGGCTGTATCCCCTTCAACGCAAAGGTGCAACACCGTGCGGGTCATGTTGAGGCTGACCAACCGGTAAGGCAGATGCTGTAAGTCCATCGTTTTGGCCAGCTCCTGCAGCCGGGGTAGGGCAATGGTCACAACATCATTTTTCTCACCAATAAAGGCCTCTTCCAGCTCAATTTGCATACCATGGGCGGAGATATCGCGGGTTAAGCCCTGCCAGGATCTGCCATTGTGGCTGATGGTTATCTCCGTTTTGTGGATGTAGCGTTGTTCTTTGCGTAGCTGAACATATTGCAGCAGCTCGATCTCGAAAGGCATGGGCTCTTGTTCGTGACCAAATCGTTGCAACTCGTTGGGGTTGTTGATTGTCCCCCCTTCCTGACGGAACTCTTCCCGTTGTGCGTCGAGGCTGATCTCCTGCAATAAACCGCAATAACTTATCTGTTTGATGCGCTCCAGCAACTGGATGTCATGTAATTGGGACTCTTCGAGCCCGACAATCTGGCTCAGATCCGCTTCTGCCAACTCACACAGTTCCAGTGAAAATTTATAGACACGCCAGCTGGGGCGATGGGCACCCACCTGAAAGAACAGTTTGGTCAAACCACTTAGCTGTAACTCTTCTGATGTGGCCGAGAAGAAGTAGATTTTATTTTGCACGGTATGGGCAAAGCTGTAGAGCAGCGTTTCTTTGGTGGCCCCCGGTGCCGGGCAGAGGCGTTTCATCCGGTCGGCCGAAAACAGTCCAGCCAGTGCGTCACGGTTTTTTTCGTCACGCCAGTACTCGAGAAGGTGCTGATTGTTCTCGCTGCGCAGGGCTATCTCCAGCTTGGGGTTTGCACCCGAGCTAAAAAAGAGTGGTATACCTGTCATGCGCGGTAGATAGAACTGCTCGTGTCCCTTGATGATCGCAGCAGAAAGCAGGTGATCGACGCTTATTCGATGATGGCCTTTATTGGCTTTGATGAACTCTTTGATAAAGGTATCAAAGGTCGGGTTGTCACCAGTGCGGATCAGTATTAGCCAGAATCGCCCCTCTTTATTCTCCTCACCCAGAATCTGGTACTGCACAGGTTGTTGTAATAGTGGATTGGCGCTGTCGTGCTCCAAACCGGTAAAGATGACCTCTACCTGATCACCGGTTTGATAGGTCGGTAGATAGGGCACCGAGATACGAATGCCTTCAGGAGAAAGATCCGATGTTTTGGCCAGGAGTTTGGCTCCATCCTTGAGCCTGACTTCTACAGGGGAGCTGATATGCATACGCTCTTGGCGACGGCCGTAATAACTGGCGAATGGGATCGTCTTGACTTCATATTGCTGGAAAGGGTTGGCCTGCGCCGTGGCTTTGCCTTTTACCCGGGCTTGCTGCCGCTGTTTTTGCCACTGCTGCATCACCTCGTAGACACCCATCGTGTAGTCATCACGGTAAATGAAGCACTGACTCTGGAACAGGCTGATAGCCTCTGCCGGCATGAAGTGGATCATGCCTTTAAATTCATATACTTGACACTCATCTGCCAAGGCGTCCCGCATATCGATGACCCTGCGGCAGGAGGCGCATTTGCGCTGTAGCTCCATTTTGAGCAGAAAGCGCCCGTTATTGCTTTCAGACTCAGTGAGCTGTGCAAAAATGTCTGCGAAATTCTTTTTCCGCAGCTGGGGAATGAGTTGTTCAATCAACTTTTGTTGCTGTACTGGATCCATGTATTCCCACCGCAAAAGTCATTTTATGAGCACAAATACGGATTATCTTGCCGCAACAGTGAGGTGCAATCACGCTTGTTAGTATTGCATATCCTAACGACTCCTCATTATTCGCAAAAAGGCGTTAACAACACCACTGGCATCTCATAAAGCTGCACTGTTCAACTTGTACATTTGGATACATATCGTCACCAACTACACACGGAAGTTCGTCGTGCCCGGTCGTAGGATGAAGTCATGGAGAACGGCTCCATTACCCTAATAAGGAAAGTGACCATGAAAAAGATCATCCCCCTGGCAGTAGCTGCAGTTTTCGCCCTGACCTCTGGTTTCACCATGGCAGCTACCCCGACCAAGGCTGCAGCACCGCAAGCGACTCAAACCAAAGTCGTGAAAAAACAGCATCATAAAACCAAGCATCATGCCAAAGCTCCGGTAGCCAAAGCCGCACCGGCAACCAAATAAGATTCTGGCTCCTGCAGAGTCACCAAGACCGCAAGCGCGAGTAAAGAGTTTGGTGGTAGTGAAGTAAGCGGAGAGTTGTAATAACAAGGGAGGCTGATGCCTCCCTTTCATATGTTTGTGAAACCGGCAGAAGATCATGCCAAGCCACTTTTCTGTATCTATCTCCACACTGTAACGCTCATGCATGTCCTCTGATGTTTCATCATCTTCAATCAGTTCCACCTTTTTACTGCTACTGTCGCCAGCTTTAGGTTATCTCGCGCTTGCCGTCTCCTCCGGTTGCGTTGCAGGATTTCCTCAGCGCATTCGGGAGCAAACTGCCGCTGGAGCCGCCGCAAAATGGCTACATGGTCAACACTACGGCATAAATGAGCGGATTTTGATCAGCCAAGCCAAGGGCATCATTACCCTGGCTTTTCTTTTATCGACTTTTATCTTTCTTGATCCATCTCAAGTGAGACCTTGCAAACAAGAATAAATATCATTTTATAGTATTGATGCTCATATTTACGTGTTGGTTAATTAACGTGGGTGACGTCAAGGTAAATATGGTGATGGATGTATTGTTAACAACTGCAACTGTTTTTTGACTTGTTCTATAAAAAAGCATTGCCAAGCCGATGTCATTATCGAGACCAGTCGAATTGGTTTGGGTTTTTAAATGAATAGGAATGCATTATTGTGCGTAAAATGATCCAGCGAAGATATATTATCAAGTTGGGTTGGTGTCGTTTATAGAAATTGCCCTGCCGAAAAGGTATCACCCATGATGCACTCGATTAACCTGTTGCTGTGCTACTTGGAGAACCACTCCAAGCCGCCTCCGTGTTGGGCTCATGGGGCCTATGACAACTGGCGATGGCAAGGATGTATGCAAAATCGTGAGTAAAGGTATATGGCATAAGGCATTTTTAACTTCGACTTCCCGCTTGTTGCATCCTCTTGTTATCTCTTCAGCTATTCATCTTGCTGCGGGGATTACATTAATCGAAAAATTCGACCTGGCTCGCTTCGCGATTAATTAAATTATATTCAATTAAAAACTTTAAATTCATGAAAGCATGATTATCTCTTTGGGGGTAAATGTTTTTGTTTGTGATATGACGCGCCCTGTAAATAGGTTCAATCCCTGTGGAATTGATAGAGATCAATACTGAGGGGTAGGTGAGTCCTTAGCATTTCCGCTGTTAAGCATTTATCAGACAAGTGCTCACTACGGGAATAAGAAGAATGGTCGAGGATAATTTTTTATCGGCTCATGGGATTAATCGCCGTGATTTTATGAAATTGTGTGCCGGGATGGCCGCAACCCTGGGATTAAGTCAGAATGCCGTCGCCAAGATGGCCACTGCGCTCACCAGCCCCGAGCGGCCGCCGGTGATCTGGATAGGGGCACAGGAGTGCACCGGCTGTACCGAGTCGCTGCTGCGGGCCACTCACCCCACCATCGAGAACCTGATCCTCAATACTATCTCCCTCGAATACCATGAGGTGCTCTCGGCAGCATTTGGCCATCAGGCTGAAGAGAACAAGCACAACGCCATGACCCGCTACAAGGGCAAGTATGTGCTGGTAGTGGATGGCTCCATTCCGCTCAAAGATGGCGGCATCTACTGCATGGTGGCCGGTGAGCCCATCGTCGACCATATTCGCCGCGCGGCTGCCGATGCGGCTGCCGTCATTGCCATCGGCTCCTGTGCCGCCTGGGGCGGGGTGCCCGCCAGCGGTGGCAACCCGACCGGCGCTGTCAGTCTTGAAGAGGCGCTCGGCAATATCGGCACCCCCATCATCAATATCCCGGGCTGCCCGCCCAATCCCCACAACTTCCTTACTACGGTCGCCTACTACATCACCTATGGCAAGCTGCCGGCGCTGGATGCCAAGAATCGCCCGCTGTTTGCCTATGAGCGGCTCATCCACGAAAACTGCGAGCGCCGTCCGCACTTCGATGCCGGCCGCTTTGCCAAGGAGTTTGGTGACGAGGGCCACCGTCAGGGCTGGTGTCTCTATCATCTGGGCTGCAAGGGGCCGGAGACCTACGGCAACTGCTCGACCCTAGAGTTCTGTGATATCGGTGGTGGCATTTGGCCCGTTGGTATCGGTCATCCCTGCTACGGCTGCAACGAACAGGGTGTCGGTTTCAGCAAGGGGATCTTCCAGCTTGCCAAGGTTGAGAATCCGACCCCGCGGGTCAACAAGCCCGATGTGGCCATTCAGGAGGGGGGTCATATCTCTCCCACTTCCACCGCGCTGATCGGCGGTGCCCTCGGGGTGCTGGTCGGGGTGAGTCTGATGACGGTGCGTGAACTCGGTCGCCAGCAGAAGCGCCATGAAGCCGGGCAGCATCCGTCACGGGAGGAGTGACCGTGAACAGACGCAACTTCCTCAAATTTGCCTCCGTCGGCGCGCTGGCAGCCGGGGCCACCGTGCCCGGTACCGCGCTGGCGGCTGCCAAAAACAAGCCACCCATTCCCGGTGCGCTTGGCATGCTCTACGACTCCACCCTCTGTGTCGGTTGTCAGGCCTGCGTTGCGGAGTGCCAGCGCCTTAACGGCAACCCGGCCAATCCGGCGGGCGAGCAGACCTGGTCCAACAACGACAAGCTGAGCCCCTACACCAACAACATCATTCAGGTGTGGAAGAGCGGCGCGGGCGAGCACAAGGATCAGCTGGTGGATGGCTACGCCTACATCAAGAAGCAGTGCATGCACTGCGTCGATCCCAACTGCGTCTCCGTCTGCCCGGTGCAGGCCCTTAAAAAAGATCCCAAGACCGGCATCGTTCACTACGACCCGAGCGTCTGTACCGGTTGCCGTTACTGCATGGTGGGCTGCCCGTTCGACGTGCCCAAATATGACTACGACAACCCGTTCGGGGCGATCCACAAATGCGAGCTCTGCAACCAGAAGGGGCTTGAGCGGATCGATCAGGGCAAGTTGCCTGGCTGTGTCGAGGTATGCCCGACCGGCGCCGTCATCTTCGGCACCCGTGAGGAGCTGATGGCCGAGGCCAGGCGTCGACTGCTGGCGACTCCGGGCAGCGAATATGCCTACCCGCGCCAGACCCTCAAGGCCAACGACCCCTACCTGCACGAGGTGCCCAACTACCAGCCTTACGTCTATGGCGAGAAGGAGGGGGGCGGCACCCAGGTGCTGGTGCTGGCCGGGGTGCCCTACACCAAGCTCGACATGCCCGATCTGCCGGAGCTCTCCTCCGGGGCGCGCTCGGAGCATATCCAGCACACCCTCTACAAGGGGATGGTGCTGCCAATGGTGGTGCTGACCGGTCTCTCCGTGCTTATCCGTCGCAACACCAAGAACGGTCACGATCATCACGATGGTCACGATCAGGGCAAGGGGAGGTCGGTCGATCAAGGGAAACAACAGGGGGGCAAGGATCATGAGTAACCACAAGGCACATCCCCTTGGCGGCAAGCTGGTCAGCTGGCCGGTGCTGGTGCTGGCACCCTTTGCGGTGCTGTGCGGCATGCTTATCCTCAAGCGCCTCATCTTCGGGCTGGGCTCGGTGACCGATCTGAACGGGGGTTATCCCTGGGGTCTCTGGATCTCTTTTGACCTCTTGATCGGTACCGGTTTCGCCTGCGGTGGTTGGGCGCTGGCCTGGGCGGTTTACGTCTTCAACCGGGGCGAGTATCACCCGCTGGTGCGACCGGCCCTGTTGGCGAGCCTGTTCGGCTACTCGCTGGGCGGTCTCTCTATCACCATCGACGTCGGCCGTTACTGGAACCTGCCGTACTTCTACCTGCCCGGTCACTTCAACACCTCCTCGGTGCTGTTCGAGACGGCGGTATGCATGACGATCTATATAGGGGTGATGGCGCTGGAGTTTGCGCCCGTGCTCTTGGAGAAGTTCGGCTGGAAAACCTCCATGGCGCGGCTCAACAAGATCATGTTCTTCATTCTGGCGCTGGGGGCACTGTTGCCCACCATGCACCAATCCTCGATGGGCTCGTTGATGATAGTGGCGGGGGAGAAGATCCATCCGCTCTGGCAAAGCTATGAGCTGCTGCCGGTCTTTTCGCTTCTGACCGCTTTCATCATGGGCTTTTCCATCGTGGTGTTTGAGGGCTCTCTGGTGCAGGCGGGATTGGCGGGGCGTGGCCCCAACGAGAAGCCGCTCTTCTACAAACTGACCCAGGTGATCGACATCTTCCTGATCCTGTTTGTGGCGCTGCGCTTTGCCGAGATCGTCATCCACGACAAGTCGGAGTACCTCTCCGAGTTCAACCGCTACTCCATTCTGTTCTGGAGCGAGATCGCGCTGATGATCTTCCCGCTGCTGGTGTTCCACTGGGACAAGAGCCGCCGGGACTCGCGCATGCTCTTTCTGGGGGCCCTCAGCATGCTGCTGGGCGCAGCCCTCTGGCGACTGGATTACTCCCTGATCGCCTTCAACCCCGGCAATGGCTACCACTATTTCCCCTCCGCGACGGAGGTGCTGATCTCCCTTGGCTTTGTTGCCATCGAAGTGTGTGCCTATTTGCTGCTGATCCGGCTGTTGCCGGTACTGCCATCACTTGAACGTGTTCACCAAGATTATCAGGCCCGAGGGAAAGCCAACGTATGAGCCAACGTATCACCATAGACCCCATCACCCGTATCGAGGGTCACCTGCGTATCGACTGCGAAATCGAAGGCGGCGTTGTCACCAAGGCCTGGTCGTCCGGCACCATGTGGCGCGGGATGGAGGAGATCGTCAAGGGCAATGACCCGCGTGATGCCTGGATGATAGTGCAGCGTATCTGCGGGGTGTGTACCTCCATTCACGCCATCGCCTCGGTGCGGGCGGTGGAGAACGCCATCGGCGCCAAGGTGCCGGTCAATGCCCAGTATATCCGCAACCTCATCATCGCGGCCCACAACATCCACGATCACATCGTCCACTTTTACCAGCTCTCCGCGTTGGACTGGGTGGACATCACCGCGGCCCTTGAGGCCAATCCGCAAAAAGCGGCGGACATGCTCAAGGGGGTATCGACCTGGTCCCTCAACAGTGCCGACGAGCTGACCAAGGTGCAGGATAAAATTCGCGCGTTGGTAGCCAGCGGCCAGCTTGGCATCTTTGCCAACGGCTACTGGGGTCACAAGGCGATGAAGCTGAGCCCGGAGGTGAACCTCATCGCCGTGGCCCACTATCTGCAGGCACTGGAGTGCCAGCGCGATGCCAACCGCATTGTCGCCATTCTCGGCGGCAAGACCCCCCACATCCAGAACCTGGCGGTGGGCGGCGTGGCCAACCCCATCAACCTGGATGCGCCGAGTGTGCTCAACCTGGAGCGGCTGCTCTACGTGAAGAGCTTTATCGACCGGCTCAGCGAGTTTATCGAGCAGGTCTACAAGGTGGATGCCGCCATCATAGCCGCCCACTACCCCGAGTGGCTTAACCTGGGGCAGGGGGCCAAGCACTACCTGAGCGTGCCGGAGCTCCCCACCGACGCCAACGGCGGCAGCTTCCTGATGCCGGGTGGCTATATCGAGAATGGCAATCTGGCCAGCTATCGCCCCATCGAGAGCCATCAGGATGCCTGGCTGATGGACGGCATCGCCGAGAGCAACAAGCACGCCTGGTACAAGGATGACGCCCCCCTCAAACCCTGGGAGGGCAAGACCGAGCCCGATTACACCGGCTGGCAGGATGACGGCAAATACTCCTGGGTCAAATCCCCCACCTTCTACGGCAAGGTGGTGGAGGTGGGTCCGCTTGCAGACTTGCTGGTGAAGCTGGCCGCCAAGCACCCGGAGACGGTGGCACATTTCGATCAGCTCAGCGGCATCTACAAGGCGCTCACCGGCTCGGCCATCAAGACTGAACAGCTGCACTCCACCATGGGTCGCATCATCGGTCGCGCGGTGCGCTGCTGCGTGCTCAAAGATACCCTGTCACATCAGTGGAAGGCGCTGGTGGACAACATCGGCAAGGGGGATACCACCGCCTATATCAAGGCCGAGATCCCGGCGGATAAAGCGTTTCGCGGGGTGGGCTTTGAAGAGGCGCCGCGCGGTATGCTCTCCCACTGGATTGTCATCAAGGGCGGCAAGATCGAGAACTATCAGGCGGTGGTGCCATCGACCTGGAACTCGGGCCCGCGCAACTTCAACGATGAACCCGGCCCCTACGAGCAATCGCTGGTAGGCACCCCGGTGGCTGACCCTGCCAAGCCGCTGGAAGTGGTGCGCACCGTCCACTCGTTCGACCCCTGCATGTCCTGCGCTGTGCATGTGGTGGATACCCAAAATGGTGAAACGACTCAGGTGAAGGTGCTGTGATGAATACCCTGATCCTGGGCGTGGGCAACCTGCTCTTGAGTGATGAGGCCGTCGGCGTGCGCATCGTTGAGGGGCTGGGGCGCGAATACCGTTTCGCCCCCGGCATCGAGCTGCTCGACGGTGGTACCGCCGGTATGGAGCTGCTCGAAGCGATGGCCAGTCGCGATCACATCATTCTGGTGGATGCGGTGCGCAGCGGTAATCCGCCGGGCACAGTGGTGACCCTGAAGGATGAGGAGATCCCGACCCTGTTTGGCCGCAAGATCTCCCCGCACCAGCTGGGGCTGGCGGACGTGCTCTCGGCGCTGCATATGACGGGGGAGTCGCCAAAGCGGCTCACCCTGATCGGGGTCGAGCCCGAATCCCTCGAGCCCCGTATCGGCCTCACCCCCGTGGTGGCGGCTGCCATGGGGGAGGCGACGGATCGGATTTTGACCCTGCTGGCCGCCGTTGGCGCGCCCGCCATTGTGCTCTCTGAGCAGGAGAAAGCTGAACAAGCACGGGAGGGCCTATGGCGCAGTCTCATTTAAGCGAGCTTGATGCTGTGAAGGAGCGCGTGCAGGAGTTTTCGGGTTTTGTTAGTAATCCCGCGCCCCTGCTGGTAGCCCAGTACGAGCGGATCGCTCGCGAAGAGATGCAGGCGCTGCCCTTCTATCACGCAACCATGCCCATTGTGGCGGAGTGCGTGCTGTTTGAAGATCAGTGGCTCGGCTGCGTGCTCACCCCCTGGATGTTGAGCGTGGTGGTGCTGCCGGGGCCGGATCAGCTTTGGCCGGTGCGCAGCAACAGCGATCGGCTCGCCCTGCAGCTCCCCTGTGGCAACATGACCTTTATGGTGGGTGAATTGCCCGAGACGGGACAGCTGCTGGCTTGCTCCCTGATGTCGCCGCTCGATCCCCATCTCGGTGCCAGGGAGGGGCGGGCACTGGTGAGCAGCACCCTCAAGATGCTGCTCTCCTTGCCGGTGCAGCAAGGGGCGGGCGGCGTGGATCTGGGTCGCAGACGGCTATTCGGTGCCCGGCGTGCTCAACCGGCATAGTCGCTAGGTTTCACGCGAAATCAAGTTTAGAATAGGGGGCCATTTTGGCCCCTCACTCCCATGTTCAGACACGCATTCCACCTCTTTTTTGAGTGATGATCCGTGAGTGGTACAAAACAAGAAGGATCCCCATGACTGTTCCACGCAATTCCCTTCGCCATTACTGTGGCACCAGTGCTGCCGCCCTGTTGACTCTGCTGCTGGGCACTGCCTCTCACGCGGCGCTGGCCGCAGCCCAACCTGTGCCTGCCGAGCTCAAGCTCGCCATCGGAGCTGAACCCACCGAAGGGTTTGACCCTCTGCTTGGCTGGAGTCACGGCAGCTATCTGCTGCTGCACAGCCCGCTGCTCAAGCAAAACGCCGACCTCAGCTGGCAGAACGTGCTCACCCAAACGGTGACTCCGAGCCAGGATGGCAAGGGGTGGCATATCCGCCTCAAGCCGGATTTGAAATTCTCCAATGGCGCGCCGCTCACCGCCGAGGATGTGGCCTTCACCTACAACAGCGCAGCCAAGGGTGGCGGCAAGATCGACATGGGCAACTTTGTCTCGGCCAAGGTGCTCTCACCCACCGAGGTTGCCATCACCTTGAGTGCCCCCCAGAGCACCTTTGTCAACGTGCTGGGATCTTTGGGGATAGTGTCGAAGCAGGATTACGACGCAAAAGCATATGCTCAAAAGCCGGTCGGTGCCGGCCCTTACCGGTTGGTGAGCTTCCTGCCCGGCCAGCAACTGGTGGTGGAGGCGAACCCCTATTACGCCGGTGGCAACAATGACTTCAAACGGCTGGTCTTTGTCTTTATCGATGAAGAGAGCGCCTATGCCGCCGCCCAGAGCAGCCAGCTCGATGTGGTGCGCATCGCCCCGTCACTGGCGCCAACCGTGCCAGCTTCCCTCAAGCTGTGGGTGCGACCGAGTGTCGAGAACCGTGGCATCGTTTTCCCTATTCCGCCTGCGGGTGGCAAGGATGCCAAGGGTTATCCCATCGGCAACGACGTGACCTCGGATGTGGCGGTGCGCCGCGCCATCAACTACGCCATCGACCGCAAACTGCTGGCCGACCAGCTGCTGGAGGGGCACGCCATCCCCGCCTACAGCGCGGTGGAAGGCCTGCCCTGGCTGAACAAAGCCACCGCCTTCAAGGATGGGGATGTGGCCCACGCCAACGCTCTGCTCGACGAGGCCGGCTGGAAGATGGGCAGTGATGGCATTCGCCGCAAGGGTGACCTACGCGCCGCCTTTACCCTCTGGTACACCAGTGGCGACAGTACCCGCCGGGATTTGGCGGAAGCGGTGCGCGCCATGCTCAAACCCATTGGCCTTGAGGTGAGCCTCAAGTCCGGCAGCTGGGAGCAGGTGGAGCGGGAGATGCACGCCAATCCGGTGCTGATGGGGTGGGGGAGTCTGGATCCCATGGAGCTCTATCACCACTACCAGAGCGGCTCCGGTGGGGTGGAGTTCTACAACCCGGGCTACTACAGCAACCCTGTGGTGGATGGCCACCTCAAGCAAGCGCTGGATGCCCCGAACTGGCAGGCGGCCGTGCCGTTCTGGCAGCAGGTGGAGTGGGATGGCAAGACCGGCGCCGGAGTGCAGGGAGATGCCGCTTGGGCCTGGCTGCTCAATGTGCAACACACCTATCTCGCCAACCGTTGCATCGATCTTGGCAAGGGGGCGCCGGAAATCCACGGTAGCTGGTCACTCCTCAACAACCTGCAGGATTGGCGGTGGACGTGCCGTTAAGTTCGCCCTTGAGTCATTCAGGTTATCTGTTGCTAAAAGCCCTGCTGCGTCTGGCAGGGCTGTTATGTCTGGTCTCGGTCGCCACCTTTGTGCTGCTGAGCTACTCCCCCATCGACCCCATCAAGGCCTATATCGGCAACGACCTGCTCCATGTGCCGCCGGAGCAGTACGCCCGGATCGCCGCCCGCTGGGGGCTGGATCAGCCGCTCTGGCTGCGCTACTGGCACTGGTTTACCCAGGTGCTGCGGGGGGATCTCGGTTACTCCATGCTCTACAACGCACCGGTGGGTGAAGTCATAGGCCAGCGCTTTGCCGCCTCCTTCCTGCTGCTGGCGGGCGCCTGGCTGCTATCCGGTTTTTTCGGGATTTTGCTGGGCCTCTGCGCCGGTCGCTATCTCAATCACTGGCCCGATCGCCTTATCTGCCGCTTCGCCTACCTGCTCGCCTCCCTGCCCACCTTCTGGGTCGGCCTGTTGCTGCTCGCCCTGTTTGCGGTGCACTGGCCGCTGTTGCCGGTCTGCTGCGCCTGGACGCCGGGCCTCGCTGCCGATGAAGCGGACTGGTTGATGCGATTGCGCCATCTGTTGCTGCCGGTGACCACGCTCGCCCTGCTCGGGGTGGGCTACATTGCCCTGCATACCCGAGCGCGGGTGGCCGAGGTGCTGGAGAGCGACTTTATCCGCTACGCCCGCGCTCAGGGGGATGGCGGCTGGCCCATGCTGCGTTTTCACGTGCTGCGCCACGCCCTGACCCCGGCGCTCTGCCTGCAGTTTGCCTCCCTTGGTGAGCTGATTGGCGGATCGCTCTTGGCCGAGAAGGTCTTCTCCTATCCGGGGCTCGGCCAGGCCACCGTGGATGCGGGGCTCAGGGGCGATATCCCCCTGCTGATGGGCATAGTGCTCTTTTGCACCCTGCTGGTCTTTATTGGCAACACGGTGGCCAGTTTGCTGCTGGCGCGCATCAATCGGGGCTGGGAGGGCGAGCATGCTGTTTAATCCGCTTCCCTCCATACTGCGGCTGGTTTTTGCCCTGATCGGATTGGCGCTGCTGGCCACTTACGGCTGGAGCCTCTCTCATCAGGATGTGCCGATGGATCTGCTGGCGCGCCAGCAACCTCCCTCGCTGACCCACTGGTTCGGCACCGATCAGATGGGGCGGGATCTCTGGTTGCGCGCCTTTCAGGGCACCCTCACCAGTCTGGAGCTGGGGATCAGCACGGCACTCTGCAGTGGCCTGCTGGCCATGGTGGCTGCAAGCGTATCGCTCGTTCACCCCAGATGTGATGCGGCGGTACGAATGGTGATCGACGCCATGCTGGCGCTGCCCCATATGCTGCTGCTGATTTTGATCTGCTTTACGGTGGGGGGCGGCATGCGCGGGGTGATCCTGGCGGTGGCGCTCACCCACTGGCCCAAGTTGGCGCTCATTCTCTGCGCCGAGGCGCGGCGGATCGCCTGCAGCGACTATGTGGTGCTGGCCCGTTGTCAGGGGATGGGGGCGCTGCGTCGCTGGCGCATTCACCTGTTGCCGGGGCTGTTGCCCCAGTGGTTTATCGGCACTTTGCTGATGTTTCCCCATGCGGTGTTGCACAGCGCGGCCTTGAGCTTTCTCGGCTTTGGTCTGGCGGCCCACGAGGCCTCGCTGGGCCTGCTGTTGGCCGATGCCCTGCGTTATCTGGCCGGTGGCGGTTGGTGGCTGGCCCTCTTCCCCGGCCTGATGTTGCTGCTGCTGGTTCTGCTGTTTGATCAGGCTACCCGCGCCTTGCAACAGCTGTTGTGGCACAGGAGTGAACCATGCTGAGTTTTGACCACGTGACCATAGAGGCGGCCCACTACTCCTGGCTGGGGCGGCGCAGCTGGCAGCCTTTGCTGACCGATATCAGCCTGCAACTGGCGCCGGGGGAGATAGTGGCGCTGGTGGGGGGGAGCGGCGAGGGCAAGAGCCTGCTGTTGCAAAGCGCTCTGACATTGCTGCCGGACAATCTGAGGATGCGCGGCAGCATCTCCCTCGATGGCACGCCTCTGTGCGATGCCAGTAGGGCCCGTTTGCGCGGCCACACCCTCTGCTATGTGCCACAGGGGGTAAGCGCCCTCAATCCGCTTCTGACGGTGGAGCGTCAGTTGGGCCGTGCGGCACGCCTCTGCGGCCAGAGCGGTTCTCGCGAGCGGCTCGGCGAGCAACTGCTGCGCTACCAGCTGCCCGCCACCACCCTGGACAGCTATCCGCGCCAGCTCTCCGGCGGCATGGCCAAGCGCATTCTGGCCTGCACCGCGGCGCTCGGCGGTGCCCGCTACATTCTGGCAGACGAGATCACCGCCTGGCTCGACGAGGGGCTGGCTTGTCTGCTGCTCGGCCAGTTGCGTGAATTGGCCAATCAGGGCAGCGGTATCCTCTGGGTGACCCACGATCTGGCGCTGGCGGCCCGCTTTGCCGATCGCATTGTGGCGCTGCATCAGGGCCAAGTGAGCGATACCTTGAGTTGCCACCATCTGCGCCAGGGGCAGGGGAGCGAGATGCTCCGTGCCCACTGGCAGGCGCTGCCGGAGTTCAACGCGCTCTTCTCTGTGCCGGAGGTTTCCTGATGTTGGAAGTACGAAATCTCACTATCGCCCAGGGGGAACGTCCCCTCTGGCAGGGGTTATCGCTGACGGTGAAAGCGGGCGAGCGGCTCGGCATCTCCGCCCCGAGCGGCCATGGCAAGACCACGCTGGGGCGGGTATTGGCGGGTTGGCAACCGGTTGGGGCTGGCGGGCAGCTCCTGCTGGATGGGCAGCCGGTTCCTGAACAGGTAAAAGGCTATAACCCTATCCAGCTGGTGCCCCAGCACCCGGAACTCACTTTCAATCCCTATCGCACCACCGGGCAGGCGCTTTGGGATGTATGGCGCCCCGATGGGGCCATGCTGGCCCGCTTTATGGTCAAGCCTGAATGGCTCAGTCGTAAACCCGGCCAGCTCTCCGGCGGTGAGCTGGCCCGCATCGCGCTGCTGCGCGCCCTCGATCCCCGCACCCGACTGCTGATTGCCGACGAGGTGACCGCCCAGCTGGATCCGCAAATTCAGCGCCAGCTCTGGCGGGAGTTGATGATTGAGTGCGAACAGCGCGGGCTTGGCATGGTGATATTCAGTCACCAGCAGGCACTGCTGCGCCAGATCTGCCATCGGGTGCTACGTTTTGGTGAGGTGCCTGCGGAGCAGGAGGCGATGGCCCGTAGCGTGGCCTGAGGGTTGGCTTTCCCCTCATCCCCAACCCTTCTCCCGCAAGGGGAGAAGGGAGCAAATATGTGCTTCACCAGCAAGATGTACCTCGGTGCATCTGGATACTGGCAGGGTATTATCGATGCCCACTCATCGGTTCCCTCTCCCTGGGGAGAGGGTCAGGGTGAGGGGATGCGAGTATGAAACGCTGGCAATGCTGTACAGAGAGAACCGTTGGCAAAGTGCGCAGGTAAAAGAGAGGGAGGCATCAGCCTCCCTCTTTTGTTTTCTACCGTTAGCAGTGGCGTTTAACCGGTTGATTTCAAGCGCTGGCCAGCCAGTTAAGCCAGGCATCCATCCCTTCACCCGTGGTGGCGCTGACCTGGATCACCTGAATATAGGGGTTGACCCGTTTGGCGTTCTCGATGCAGCGGGCCACGTCAAAGCTGACGTAGGGCAGCAGATCGATCTTGTTGATCACCATCAGCTGGGCGGCGGCAAACATATCCGGGTATTTCAGCGGCTTCTCTTCCCCCTCGGTGACGGAGAGGATCGCTACCTTGTACTTCTCGCCGAGATCGAAGCTGGCGGGGCAGACCAGATTGCCGACGTTCTCGATAAAGAGGATGCCCCCTTGATTGGCAGGCAGCTGGTGGCAGGCGTCGTGAACCATTTTGGCGTCCAGATGGCAGCCCTTGCCGGTGTTGATCTGCACGGCAGGGACGCCGGTGGCACGGATGCGATCCGCATCGGCGCTGGTCTGCTGATCCCCCTCGATCACCGCGCAGGGGCGTTTGTTGGCCAGTTGGCGCAAGGTTTCGCACAGCAAAGTGGTCTTGCCTGAACCCGGACTCGACACCAGATTGAGCACCAGCTGGTCGGCGGTTGTGAAGTGCTCGCGGTTGTGGGCGGCCAGCGCATTGTTCTTGGCCAGCACATCCATCTCGATGGCGATCAGCTGGCGCTGCCCCATGCCGGGCACCGACAGTCCCGCTTCCCCTTTGCCGTAGTGCAGATCACCCTGCTGGTGGTCATGGTCATGGTCATGGTCATGGTCATGGTCATGGTCATGGTCGTGGCTGTGATCATGGGGATGTGCGTGGGAATGGCCGTGGTCATGAGAGTGGGCGTGATCATGATGATGGCCGTGGGGGTGATCATGGTGGTGCTCGTGGGGGTGATCATGACCCTCGTGGCTTATGGGAGCTCGCACCCCGTGGTAGTGGTGATGGACATCTCCCTGATGGTGGTAGTGGTGGTGAATGATCAGGGTGCGCGGCGCGCTCTGCTCGTGATCATGATGGTGATGGGCGTCATGAGCATGATGATGGTTGTGCTCATGACCATGTTCATGGTGATGTTCATGTTCGTGATGATGCTCATGATCGTGCTCATGGCCGGCGATCCGCGCCTGGCCGCATCCGCATACGCTACACATATCAACTTACCTCGATGTCGGTGATGCGCAGGCTATCACCCTGCGCGACTCGTAATTTGTATCCGCCACACTCGGGGCAGGCCTGCCCGCGCTCGGTGAGGGTGACCGTCTGGTTGCAGTCGTAACACCAGGCCTCTGCCGCCTGGTGCTGAAAGTGCAGTTGGGCCCCCTCGACGGCGGTGCCCTTGGCGGCGGCCTCGAAACAGAAGGCAATGGTGTCCGGGTCGACGCAGGAGAAGCTGCCGACCTCGAGCCAGAGGGCGGTCACCTTGTTAAAGCCCCGCTGGGTGGCCTGCTCGGCTGCCAGATCGATGGCGGCCATGGCCAGAGACATTTCGTGCATGGTGGCTCCTTAACCGATATGGGGAGGAGCAGTGATTCCTCCCTGTAATTGACGGAACGGCATGGCCGCTCAACAGATCCGCGGCAGCAGCTCCCCCTGCGGCAGCTCCAGATAGCGGCGGCTACCCCAGGGGTTGCTCAGGATCACCTTGTGGCGATCGTTCGCCTGCACCACGCCGATCTGGCTTGCAGCGGGGTTGAATTGCCGCAAGATGCCCAGTGCGTCCTGCGCCTGCTCGGCAGGCAGGGCCAGCACCATGGTTCCCTCGTTGGCGAGATCATGGGGCTCGAAACCGTAGAGCTCGCAGAGGCCGCGTACCGGATCGCACACCGGAATGGCGGACTCCTCCAGCTCGATGGCAACACCGGAGGCGCTGCTCCACTCGTTGAGCACGGCGGCAAGGCCACCGCGGGTGGCGTCGCGCAGGGCGTGCGGGGTAATCCCCGCTTTTAGCAGCGCTTCTACCTGCGGCCAGAGGGTGGTGCAGTCGCTCTTGAGATCAGATCCCAGTTGCAGGGCGTCGCGGGCCATCAGGATGCAAGCGCCGTGGCTGCCGATATCCCGCGACACCAGAATGGCGTCACCGGCCTTGAGGTTGCGTACCGAGATGCCCCGGCTCTGCTCAGGCAGAGGGAAGGTGCCGACCCCGCTGGTGTTGATAAAGATCTTGTCGGCTGCCCCCTTGGGCACCACCTTGGTGTCGCCGCAGACGATGCGGGCGCCGCTTTTGGCAAGCTCTGCTGCCATCGACTCGACGATGCGGGCGAGATCGGCGTAGGGGAACCCCTCCTCGATGATAAAGCTGGCGCTCAGATACTCGGGTTTGGCCCCCATCATGGCGAGATCATTGACCGTACCGGCGATGGCCAGCTTGCCGATATCGCCCCCCTCGAAGAAGAGCGGCGAGACGGTAAAGCTGTCGGTGGTAAAGGCGACGGGGCCGCTTACCGGCAGCAGGGCGGCATCTTCACCGCGCAGCAGGATCTCGTTGCCAAAGTGGCGAAAGAAGAGCTGGTTGATCAGCTGGTTCATTTCTACACCGC
>NZ_CAWMDN010000038.1:0-515 GCF_963866575.1 Aeromonas sp. L_1B5_3 | reverse complement strand
ATGGCGGCTTCACGGTAAAGACCTTGCAGCTCAAGCCGAGGTTGCGGCTGCTGCCAGCCAATCCGGCGTTCGCGCCTATCGACCCTTGTATGAGTCTCTCCCTGGAGTTGTTCGGAGTGGTCACCCATGTGATTGGCAATCTGAGGCAGCGTGATGGCTATAGCGCTCGTTGATGTAAACAACTTCTACGCCAGCTGTGAGCGGCTGTTTCGCCCTGAGCTGCGTGGCCGCCCGATCGTGGTGCTCTCCAACAACGATGGATGCGTGGTGTCGCGCAGCCCCGAAGCCAAGGCGATGGGTATCAAGATGGCTGGGCCCTACTTCAAGATCCGCGAGCAGTTCGAGGCGCATGGCGGTGTGGCATTCAGCTCCAACTACGCGCTCTATGGCGATATGTCTGGCAGGGTGATGAGCACGTTGGAGACCATGGCCCCCGAGCTGGAGGTCTACTCCATCGATGAAGCATTCCTGTCACTGTCGGAGTCGTTTGCCGGGGACCTGACAGCCTATGGGCA
>NZ_CAWMDN010000037.1:0-718 GCF_963866575.1 Aeromonas sp. L_1B5_3 | reverse complement strand
CTACGCCAGCTGTGAGCGGTTGTTTCGCCCTGAGCTGCGTGGCCGCCCGATCGTGGTGCTCTCCAACAACGATGAATGCGTGGTGTCGCGCAGCCCCGAAGCCAAGGCGATGGGTATCAAGATGGCCGGGCCCTACTTCAAGATCCGCGAGCAGTTCGAGGCGCATGGCGGTGTGGCATTCAGCTCCAACTACGCGCTCTATGGAGACATGTCTGGCAGGGTGATGAGCACGTTGGAGACCATGGCCCCCGAGCTGGAGGTCTACTCTATCGATGAAGCATTCCTGTCACTGTCGGAGTCGTTTGCCGGGGACCTGACAGCCTATGGGCAACAGATCCGGCAGCGAGTGTGGCAGTGGACCGGCCTAACGGTAGGGGTTGGGATCGGCCCCACCAAGACCCTCGCCAAGCTGGCCAACTATGCAGCCAAGAAGTGGCCTGCCACGGGCGGCGTCGTGGACTTGCGTGACGAGCTGCGCCGTGCCCGGCTGATGGCTATCACCCCGGTGGATGAGGTGTGGGGCATAGGACGGCGCTTGGGCGCCAAGTTGGTGGCACAAGGCATCAACACCGTTGCTGACCTGGTGGCTAGCGATGCCAAAGGGTTACGCGCCCAATACGGCGTGGTGGTCGAGCGGATCGTACAGGAGCTGCGTGGCCTGCCTTGCGCAGAGCTGACCGTTGAACCGGCGGCGAAGCTGCAGATCCTCTCGAGCCGT
>NZ_CAWMDN010000036.1:0-435 GCF_963866575.1 Aeromonas sp. L_1B5_3 | reverse complement strand
ACTGCCCCTTGGACTTGCCTGATTCGGTGGCGAAGTGGCGCATCAGGTATTCGTAGGCATCACCTAGCAGATCATCTCCCTCGGTGCGGTTGGCGGAGAGATCCAGCCCCTCGAAGATGCCAATCAGCTTGGTCAGGCGGTCGATCATCTCCTTGCCCTTGCCCAGCTTGTCCTCATCGTTGAAGTCGGCGATGTCGATCACGCCCTTGAGATCATTGGCTCCGGCCAGCGCCGAGATGGTGAGGTTGATCGCCTCGCCGATATTCTTGTCGCCCTTGAGCGCCACCATATCCTCGAAGCTCGCCCCTTGCGGCACCTCAATCATGGCGTAGGGATTGCCCTTGGCCTTGTCGGAAACGTACTTCACAAACAGCAGGGTCAGCACATAGTCCTTGTACTGGGAGGCGTCCATGCCGCCGCGCAGTTCATCGCAAC
>NZ_CAWMDN010000035.1:0-33357 GCF_963866575.1 Aeromonas sp. L_1B5_3 | reverse complement strand
ATAAGAGACAGCCTATATGTTGTCCTTGGCCATGCAGCTGATCTAACAAAGCTTCGAACTCATCATCTGTAATGTCACCGGAATCTGTGGTCACAGATGTTGAAGCCGCTTTGGTTGGGGCTGCGCCAACACCATGCAGCTCATCCAGTAAACGTTCGAACTCGTCAGCAGAGATCTCGTCAATAGAACCACCACCATTAACTGCTGCTGGCTCAACGCTCTCTGCTGAAACTTCAGGCTCAGCAACGAAAACGTCTACTTGAGGGGCTACTGGTTCGGGATCGGCAACGACATCAGAGGCAGCACTGCTGGTTGCAGTCCTCAGCTGCTCTTCACCCTCAGGCTTGCACAACTCATGAAGGTCGTGCAGAAGATCTTCTGACGCAGGACTTGGCGCTTCACGATTTTGCACTTGGGCAAACATGACGTTGATGGCGTCCAGAGCCTGCAAGATTACATCCATCAATTCTGCAGTCACTGTACGCTTGCCATTGCGCAAGATATCAAACACGTTCTCGGCACCGTGGCATACGTCAACCAGTTCGCCCAGCGACAAGAACCCAGCACCGCCTTTCACAGTATGAAAGCCGCGAAAAATCGCGTTCAGCAAGTTCTTGTCATCGGGCCGCTTTTCCAAGTCGACCAGTTGCTCAGACAACTGTTCCAATATTTCGGATGCTTCGACCAGAAAGTCTTGCAGTATGTCTTCATCAACTTCGAAGGCCATGCGTCACTCCATTAGAATCCCAAGCTAGACAGCAGATCGTCCACATCATCCTGACCATTGACCACATCGGCACGGGCCTCGGGGTTCATGATGGGGCCTTCAGCTTCAATCCCGTTGACAGGAAGGCTGCGAGTTGAATGCTCTGCAGAAGCCTCACCAAACATAGTCAGCATTTCTATTAATTTTGTTTCTACTTCCTGCACAAGTTTGATGACCTTGCGGATCATCTGCCCGGTTAGATCCTGAAAATCTTGCGCCATCAGGATCTCTGTCAGCAGTTGCCGTAATTTATCGGCATCAGACTCTGAAGCCTTAATAAAATCATCGAGTTGGTGACAGAGCGATTTGAATTGCCCAACATTCATGTCGCGGGACATCAAGGCATTCCAGTTCGGCATAACCAGCTGGATATTGTCATTAAGACGATCTGCAATCGGCAGGCTGGCTTCTACCGCATCCATGGTGCGGTTTGCAGCCTTGTCAGTCATATCGATAACGTAGCTAAGGCGTTCCCGAGCATCGGGGATATCATGAGTAGCCAGATCAGGAATCCGCGGATCAAGGCGAAACTCTTGTAGTGAATTATGCAGTTGTCTTGTCAGCTGACCGACCTTGTCAAACAGATCGGAGGCATTGGGGGCGCATACTTCGGCAAGCAGATCATCGGCCAGCTCAAATTCACCTTGCTCAAG
This sequence comes from Aeromonas sp. L_1B5_3, assembly GCF_963866575.1. Lineage (NCBI taxonomy): Bacteria > Pseudomonadati > Pseudomonadota > Gammaproteobacteria > Aeromonadales > Aeromonadaceae > Aeromonas > Aeromonas sp. L_1B5_3. Next base: position 31,938 of record NZ_CAWMDN010000035.1, on the reverse strand, counting down.
ATGAGCAACAAGCATCCTTGCCTGGTCGAGCGAAATCATTGCTCTCGTTTTGGCCATCATCCCTGCAGCTCCTTAGCCGATTCGTTCAAAAATCTTGTCCAGTTTTTCTTTGAGCGTCGCTGCAGTGAAAGGCTTGACGATGTAGCCATTAACGCCAGCTTGTGCGGCCTCAATGATCTGTTCGCGTTTGGCTTCAGCTGTCACCATCAAAACCGGAAGATGTTTGAGTTTGTCATCAACCCGAATGGCCTTGAGCAGGTCAATACCTTGCATGCCGGGCATGTTCCAGTCAGTTACTACAAACTGGAAATCACCATTTTTCAGCATCGGCAACGCTGTATTGCCATCATCCGCCTCGTGGGTGTTGTTGAATCCCAAGTCGCGCAGCAAGTTCTTGATAATCCGGCGCATCGTTGAAAAGTCATCAACAATGAGGATTTTCATGTTCTTGTCCAAAATTCCCTCCTAAATAGCCGCCTCGGCGGCTCACTTACATGATGCTAAAAACGGGTTGTGTCGTGCGGATTATGCCTTAGAGTTTAGTCTCAGTGTAGCCAGTACAAACACTTATAGATGCCAATCTCGCAAACGAGCACGTAATCTGTGCATTGCCTGACTGTGGATCTGACTCACCCGTGACTCACTGACATTCAAAACCTCGCCGATTTCGCGCAAATTCAGCTCTTCATCGTAGTAAAGAGAGAGAACCAGGGCTTCCCTCTCTGGTAAGCGACCAATTTGCTCGGCTAATGCAATCTGAAATCGTTCTGCTGCCAAATCATCGAAACCTGACCCGGAGGGAGTGTCATCAGGATGACCAATCACATCCTCACTGACCCCCAGATCCTCAATTCCGATAATTTTTCCACAGGAAACATCCTGCAGCATGACATGATAGTCAGCAATTGAGACTCCCATCTGAGCCGCGACTTCCGTATCACGCGCATCTCGACCATTGGCTTGTTCAACATTTTCGATGGCTTCAGATATTGCACGGCTATTGCGATGCACGGAACGAGGCACCCAGTCACCACGCCTAATTTCATCGAGCATGGCACCACGAATGCGGATCCCTGCGTAAGTCTCGAAACTGGCTCCCTTGCTGCCGTCAAAGTTGCGAGAGGCTTCCAGCAGCCCAATCATACCTGCCTGGATCAGGTCATCCAGCAAGACACTGCTGGGCAGACGAGCCAGCAGATGCTGGGCTATTCGCTTGACCAGCGGAGCATGTCGCTCCACCAGCACATAGGAATCCTGATGACGCAAGTACGCTTGGGCTTTATTCACGGGAACCTTCCTGTGTTGTGGCCGGCTTTTGCAGCAAATTCTCCAGGAAAAACTCCAGATGACCACCCGGCTGATTGGGAACTGGCCAGCTTGCCGCCTTGTTGGCCAGCGCACGGAACGCCAGCGCAGCAGGAGATTTGGGGAATGCTTCAACAATCAGCTTCTGTTTGCGCACTGATGCCCGCAAATTGGTGTCGTAAGGCACGCAGGCTACCAGCTCCAGAGAGGTGTCCAGGAAACGATCCGTTACCCGAGTCAGCTTGGCAAAGAGCTCCTGACCCTCACGCAGGCTGCGTACCATATTGGCAACCACCTTGAAGCGGAACACGCCGTGCTCCTTGGAGAGGATCTTGATGAGAGCGTAAGCATCGGTAATGGAGGTCGGCTCATCGCACACCACGACCATGATGTCTTGCGCTGCACGAGTAAAGCTCAGCACCATGTCGGAGATACCGGCGGCGGTATCTACCAGCAAAATATCGACCTGAGTCTTCATTTCGCTAAAAGCTCGGATAAGCTCGGCATGCTGTACGGGCGAGAGCTCGACCATCGACTGGGTACCGGAAGTTGCCGGCACTATCATCATGCCGTACGGCCCCTCGACAATGATGTCGTCGATAGTGCATTCACCGGCCAGTACGTGGGATAGGTTGCGGTGTACCCGCAGCCCCAGCATGACGTCCACGTTTGCCAGACCGAGGTCAGCATCCAGTACCATTACCCGTTTGCCCTGCGCAGCCATGGCTCCAGCCACGTTCAGAGTGACGTTGGTCTTGCCGACGCCCCCCTTGCCTCCGGAAACGGCGATTACTTTAACTCGATTGTTTTGACGCATTTTGCGCAGACCACTCGCCTGATCCATATACATGTTACTCATAAAACTCCGAATCTTCGGCCTCGCCAAAGCCTGCACCCCAGAAATAGGGCTCTTCTGTTTCTCGCTCCAGCGACCCCATGGCGGCTCCAACGAGCTGCGCCGCATTGGCAACCTGAATATCTTCCGGAACCCTTTGTCCGTCAGTGATATAGCTGATGGGCAATGAATTCTGGATACACACGTTAATCACTTCGCCCAGATTCAGACTTTCATCCAATTTGGTAAGTATGCAGCCGCTAAGCGGAATACGCCGGAAATGGTCGACCGCCTCCTGCATCACCCGACGCTGGGAGGTTGCCGACATCACCAGATAACTGCGGATCCGCACCTTGGCATTCTTGACCAGGGTATCGAGCTGCTCGGTCAAGCGAATATCCCGCTGACCGACCCCTGCCGTATCGATCAATACCAACCTGCGATGACGGAACTGATAAAGTGCACTGGCCAGCTCCTCGGCATCGCGCACCTGACGAACCGGACATCCCATGATTCGACCATAGGTCTGCAACTGCTCATGGGCGCCGATCCGGTAATTGTCAGTGGTGATCAGCGCCACCTGCTCGGCACCATATTTCATGGCAAAGCGTGCTGCCAGTTTGGCAATGGTGGTGGTCTTGCCAACCCCGGTCGGACCGAGCAGGGCAACAGCCCCACCCTGCCGCAAAATTTCGTCTTCGCTGATCTTGAGTTGAGCTGTAAGCACTTCAGCCAGTTGAGCCATTCCCTGATGGATCGACATATCTTCCGGGATCATGCCTGCCAGCTGATCGGCAAAGGCATCGTCAAACCCCATCTTCTTGAGCTCTTTGATGAGCAGCGCACGCATCGGCTCCCGGCGCTCCACTTCCTGCCACATCAGACCGGAGATCTGGTGCTCCAGCAGCTTGCGGATGCTGGCCATCTCCTTGCGCATCCCCTCCATCTCCTGATCACGTTGATTGGATTGAGGGGCGCGAGGAGAAGTTGATGCGGCACGAGCCCGAGGTTTGGCAGGTTCGGGAGCGGCCCCCCACTGTCCCTGTTCGGCAAGGGTTTTCGGTGCAGAAGTCGTGGCAGCTATTGCGGCTGGCTGAGCCCCCCCCATCCCGGCGCCATTGCCCGGTTGCAACTTTTGCTGACGAGCAAGCAAGGCTGCCAGCGTATCGGCATAGTGTTCGTTCTGGTTGGGTGCTGGTTCAGGGCGCCCCATCTGCCGCGCAGCAGACGAAATATTGACGCTCTCATCGTTCAGCTGACGGCGAACCGGCGTATCTCTCGGCCCCGGAACCTGGGATTGATAGTCAACAGCGGCGACTATCTCGACCCCTCCGGTCACCTTCTTGTTGGACATGATGACGGCATCCGGCCCGAGAGTCTCCTTGACCTCGGCCAGAGCCGTTCGCATGTCCTTGGCAAAAAACCGCTTAATCTTCACCCGTCATCTCCGCTAACTAGTTCTGTCCGACTGCACTGACGATACGAATCTGCTTGTCATCAGGCACTTCCTGATACGACAGAACACGCAATCCTGGAATGGCATTCTTCACAAATTTGGCCAGGGTATTGCGCAAGATCCCCGATGTCAGCAGCACGGCTGGTTGACCTTCCAACTCTTGCCGTTGTGTAGCCTCTACCAGTGAGCGCTGCATCCGCTCCGCCAAACCCGGCTCAATACCGGCACCATCACCGCCACCCGCCTGCAAGGACTGATGCAATATACGTTCCAGTTCTGGTGCCAAGGTAATAACCGGCAGCTCGGGATCCGGGCCGGCAATCTCCTGCACGATCAGACGGCGCAGGGCAATCCGGCAGGCGGCTGTCAGCACTTCCGGATCCGGGCTACGGGGTGCGTACTCGACTAGGGTCTGCAGAATAGTGCGCATATCGCGAATTGGCACGCCTTCATTGAGCAAATTCTGCAATACCTTCACAAGGTTACCCATGCTGATGACTTCAGGCACCAGCCCTTCAACCAGTTTGCTCTGGTGCTTGCCGATCATATCGAGCAGCTGTTGCACTTCATCGTGACCGAGCAGCAGTGAGGCATGGTTGGTTAGGATCTGGCTAAGGTGGGTGGCAACCACAGTCGCCGTATCAACCACCGTATAGCCCAGTGTTTGAGCATGAGAGACCTGCTCCTTGGCAACCCAGACGGCTTCCAGCCCAAAGGCTGGGTCCCGTGCAGCAATCCCCTGCACCTGACCAAAGACCTGACCCGGATTAATGGCCATCTCCTTATCATGGTAAACATTGGCCTCGCCGGTACTGACCCCCATCAAGGTGATGCGATATTGGTTGGGAGCCAGCTCCAGGTTGTCACGAATGTGCACGGCAGGGATAAGAAAACCCAGCTCTTGCGACAGTTTCTTTCGAACCCCTTTAATCCGGTTGAGCAACTCACCTCCCTGACTGCGATCCACCAGCGGAATGAGCTGATAGCCCACTTCCAGACCAATGATATCGACTGGCATCACGTCGTCCCAGCTCAGCTCTTTCTGCTCGTGAGCAGGTTGGTCGGCACTTGCCGGCATCAACTCCCCTTTGGCTGCCTTGGCTGCAAGCAGTTTCTCGCGGCGCAGCAGCCACCAGGCTCCGACCGCAGCTACGCCACCCAGACTCAGAAATGCTACATGCGGCATACCGGGCACACTGCCCATCATCAGCAAGATACCGGCAGAAATGACTAGCGCCTTGGGATTATCGAACAGCTGTCCCAATACCGCAGTCCCCATATCCTGATCGGTATTTTGCCGGGTGACTATGATGGCGGCTGCGATAGAGAGCAGCAGGGAGGGGATCTGGGCAACCAGGCCATCACCGATAGCCAGCAAGGTGTAGATCTGGGCCGATTCGCTGAAGGTGAGCTGGTGTTGGGCCATGCCGATGATGAAGCCCCCCAGTATGTTGATAAAGAGGATCATGATGCCCGCAATCGCATCCCCTTTAACAAATTTGGACGCACCGTCCATAGAACCGTAGAAATCGGCCTCCTGAGTCACATCCTGGCGGCGCTTTTTGGCCTCTTCCTGATTGATAAGGCCGGCGTTCAAATCGGCATCGATGGCCATCTGTTTGCCTGGCATCGCATCAAGAGTGAAGCGGGCACTCACCTCGGAGATACGCCCTGCACCCTTGGTGACCACCACAAAGTTGATGATCATCAGGATCATGAAGACGATGATGCCGACCGCGTAGTTACCGCCGATCACCACGTTACCAAAGGCTTCGATCACGTGCCCCGCAGCCGCACTGCCGTTGTGGCCTTCCAACAAAACAACCCGGGTAGAAGCAACGTTAAGTGCCAGACGAAGCAGAGTCGCGATAAGCAGTACAGTAGGAAATGCGGCAAATTCGAGAGGACGGCGAGTGTAGACGGCAACCAGCAGGACCACGATGGAGAGCGCGATATTGAAGGAGAAGAGGATATCCAGCATCAGAGGCGGAATGGGCAAAACCACCATCCCCATGGATGCCAGCACCAGCAGCGGGGTACCGACCCCTTTGCCAAGCAGCCATCTGTACTCTTTTAAGCGGCCCAATGTTGCCTTGAATTCCATTGCTTTTCTCGATCTTTACTTGCTGGTTCCAGATTAAAGCAAACATCAAGCCAAGAATTCAATGCATTGATTTTAAATGATTTTATTTTGACTGTGTCAGAACTTTGTCATTTGCGATATTCAGGCGGAATAGGAAGATCTTTAGCCAGCGGCTGCGGGCGACGTCCATGTCCACGGCGGAACTTCTTGAGCTGGAACACATAGGCCAGCACCTGGGCCACAGCAGCAAACAGCCCCTCTGGAATTTCTCTACCCAGCTCGGTGGAGTGATAGATGGCGCGGGTCAACTCGGGAGAAGGCATGATGGGAATATTGTATTCACGGGCGATCTCCCTGATCTTCATCGCCACCTCGTCAGTCCCCTTGGCGATCACCTTGGGTGCGGCACCAGGCTTGCCCGCCTCATATTTGAGGGCAACAGAGTAATGGGTCGGGTTGGTGATAACTACATCCGCCTTGGGCACTTCCCCCATCATCCGGCGCGCAGCCATCTCCATTTGCAGACGACGGATCCGCCCTTTGACCTCTGGCTTACCTTCGCTATCCCTGAATTCGTCTTTTATCTCCTGCTTGGTCATCTTGAGCTGACGCATGTGATTCCACTGCTGGAACGGCACGTCTATGGCCACAATAGGGATAAGGGCACAACAGAGGATGATCAGCATCCAGAGAAAGAGTTCTAGCGCATCAATGATGCCACCGGGGTATCCCTCCATCGAGAGATTGAGCAGATGGTTAAACTGGCTGGAAAGCATCCACCATGCAAACAGGGAAATAAACACAACCTTGGCAATCGACTTGACCAGCTCGACCAACGATTGCACCCCGAACATCCGCTTCAACCCGTTGAGCGGGCTCAGCTTGCTGAACTTAGGCATCATCGCCTCGGCGGAGAAGTTCATCCCCCCCATCAGGGTATTGCCGATAAAAGCGGCAATGGTAACCAGCGCAAAAAGCAGACCCAGCGGAAGGATCAATTCCCCAAGCAGCGCTGGAACCATGGCGATCATGGCGTTGGGGTCGAAGGCCTGCTCCCTGTCCAGAGTAAAACCGGTCGTCAACACTTTGATCATGGCGCTGGCGAGCGACCCCTTGAGCATCAGCAGCCCGAACACGGCTGAAAGCAAGACACTGGCGGTACCCAGCTCCTTTGAACGCGCAATCTGCCCTTTTTCACGGGCTTGTTGCAGTCGTTTGCCCGTGGGTTGTTCAGTACGTTCCTGATCGGTATCAGCCATGGGCGCCCCCCAAACACTGGGTGTCAATCAGCTCGCAGCTGACCTCCTGCACCCGCTCCCACAGACTATCAAAATGGCCGAGAAAACCACCGATAGTGAGCCAGAGGATGAGCAGACCCGACATCATGCTGACGGCAAAACCGATACTGAAAATATTGAGCTGAGGAGCAGCCCGGGTCATCACGCCAAAAGCGAAGTTGATAAGCAGCAGCGCCACTATGGCAGAGAGCGACATAACCAGCGCAGCCTGATACATAACCCCCAGGAATTTGCTCAAGGTTTGCATGGAGGAAACCGAAAGACCGCTATCGGAGACGGGGAGTGTCTCAAAGCTGAGGATGACCAGTCGCAGCATCACCAAATGACCATCGAGCGCCAGAAAAACCAGCGTCGCTAGCATCAGATAAAACTGGCCGACCACTGGTGTAGCCTGACCATTCATGGGGTCAACCAGGGTGGCAAAACCCAGACTGGTCTGCATGGCGATTACCTGCCCCGCCATTACGAAGCTCTCCATCAGAAACTGGGTCATCAGTCCCAGCGCAATGCCTATAAGCAACTGCTGGGCCAATACCAGAAAACTGCCGACGGAAAAAAGCTCGATAGGAGGCATCTTGGGTAGAAGAGGCGCAATCAGAAAGGTAATGGCAAGGGCCAAGCCAATCCGGATCCGGGCTGGGGCAAGACGGCTACCAAACACCGCCATCACCATCAGCAGGCTACTCACCCGGGCAAGTGGCCAGAGGATGGAAGACAACCACTCCATGATAAGAGCGGTTGTGTAGGTCATCCCACCACCTCGGGGATCTGGCTCACCATTAGCTGAAAGAAGTCCATCAGACTCTGCAAGCCCCAGTGAGCACCAACCCCCAAAGCTAAAAGCGTCACAATCAGACGAGGCAGAAAGCTTAAGGTCTGTTCGTTGATGGAAGTGGCCGCCTGAAAAATAGCTACCAGCAGGCCAACGAAGAGGCTGGGCAGTATCACGGCACAGACCATGATCGTGACTAACCAGAGCGCCTCGCGAAATACGTCGACAAAGGTTTCAGGGCTCATACTGCCTGCTCCTTCGGCCCGGCTTAGCCGGTACCCAGTCCGAAACTGTTGGCCAGAGAACCCAGGATCAGGTTCCAGCCATCCACCATGACAAACAGCATCAGCTTGAATGGCAGTGAAACGATCATCGGCGAGAGCATCATCATCCCCATCGCCATCAAGATACTGGCCACCACCAGGTCGATAACCAGAAACGGCAGAAACAGCATGAAGCCAATCTGAAAGGCAGTTTTCAGTTCGCTGGTCACAAAAGCCGGGATCAACACCCGCAGCGGCACATCGGCAGGTTTCTCCACCTGCACGTTGGCGATCTCCATAAAGGTATTGAGATCCTTGATGCGAGTTTGCGCCAGCATGAACTGATGGATGGGTAATTCGGCCCGCTCCAGCGCCTCTTTCGCCTGAATGGTCTCTGCCAGATAGGGCTGCAACGCTTCATTGTTGATGCGATCGAGCACTGGCGACATGATGAAAAACGACATGAAGAGGGCGATGCCGATCAGCACCTGGTTGGAAGGGCTCTGCTGCAACCCGATCGCCTGACGCAAAATCCCCAGCACTATGATGATGCGGGTAAACGACGTCATCATGATCACCATGGAAGGCAAGAACGAGAGCGCCGTCATCACCGCCAGAACTTGCAGGGTCAGGCTGTACTCCTGACTACCATCAGCCATGGTTTTGACGGTCACAGCCGACATGGCATCCTGTGCCACGGCCAGCGAGGAGAAGAGTAGCGGGGTCAGCAGGCTGATCAGCAGCCAGATCCAGTTAGCTTTTTTCATGCTTACCCATCAATTTGCCAAGCTGCTGGGAGAAAACCTGAGGCTGATTTTCATCGAGCGGCTCTTCCAAGCGATAGAGGAAGTTGACCTGCTGTGGCGTGACCCCGACCAGCAACTGCTGTTCACCTACTTTGACCACCAGCAACTTCTCTTTGTAGCCCACCGGCAGGCTGGCTATCACCCTCATCTGGCCGCCTCCCATGGCAGTGGCAATTTTGCTCTTCTTGAGCAGAAAGCCCAGTACCAGAATAAGGCCGATCACCATCAGGCTGGAGAGCAACCAAGAGCTCAGGCTGGGGGCATTGACTGCCGCCCCCACATCGGCCAGTGCCGGCAAGGGCAGCAGCAGTAACAGCAGCATTCGCATCATTTGAGTTTCTTGATCCGCTCAATCTGGCTGATGACATCGGTCAGACGGATACCGAACTTGTCGTTTACCACTACTACCTCACCGTGGGCGATCAGGGTGCCGTTGACCAGCACATCCAGCGGCTCACCGGCCACCCGATCCAGCTCAACTACCGAGCCCTGGTTCAGTTGCAGCAGGTTGCGAATGCTAATCTGGCTGCGGCCCACTTCCATGGCGATGGTGACAGGGATATCCAGAATGGTATCGAGCTTGCGGCGCTCCTCGGCACTGATGGGGGCGTCATCTTTCAACTCTTCCAGCGGGGCTGGCTTGGCTTCCGCCGTCACCTGCTCTTCCAGAGCGGCAGCCCATGCGTCCGCCATCAGATCCTCTTCCTCAGTTCCGCTCATCTTGCTTCCTTATCGCTACTTCATAACCGTTTATCGCAATAAACCGTCGATTATCTCTGTTGATCCTCGATGCTGCGCTCCAGCTCTTCCAGCTCGGCCTCGCCATCGATACGTACACCACCCCGGGTCACCAGATGCATCTCGGTCTTGACCCCTTCCGGGCGCTTGAGTTTGTCGGTGATCTTGAGAGCGACATTATCCTTGGTGCGCCCCATCTTGGCGTGGAAAGTCGGCAGGTCTTCCACGAAAACCAGCAGGTTTTCCGGCATCTCGACCGGGATGATATCACCAGGTTGCAGCTCCATCAGCTCGCGCAGGGTGAGCTCGGTCTCCAGCAGTTTGGCCCGCAACTCGACCTTGACGTCCATGATCTCGTCGCGCAGCGCCTTGCTCCAGCGCACATCGGTATCACCCTTGTCACTCTGTACACCGGCATCCAGCAGTTCGCGGATGGGCTCCAGCATGGAGTAAGGCATGGCCACATGGAAGTCACCACCACCACCATCCAGTTCGATGTGGAACGAGCTGACCACGATCACTTCAGTCGGGCTGACAATGTTAGCCATTGCCGGGTTCACTTCGGAGTCGAGATACTCAAAGCCCACATCCATCACCGGAGCCCAGGCATCCTTGTAATCTTCAAACACCAGCTTGAGCAGCATCTGGATGATGCGTCGTTCAGTGGGGGTAAATTCACGCCCTTCAATTTTGGCGTGGTAGCGACCATCGCCACCAAAGAAGTTCTCCACCAGGATGAAGACCAGCCGGGCCTCCATGGTGATTAGCGCAGTCCCTTTCAAAGGGCGGAAACGCACCATGTTGAGACTGGTTGGCACAAACAGGGTATGAACATACTCGCCAAACTTGAGCATCTGTACGCCGTTGATGGATACCTCGGCAGTACGGCGCATCATGTTGAACAGACTGATCCGCATGTGGCGGGCAAAACGCTCGTTCACCAGCTCCAGCGTCGGCATGCGGCCACGGACGATGCGGTCCTGGGAGGAGAAGTCGAACTGGGCTACGCCGGGATCCCCCGCCGAGCCTATCTCCTCCTCTTCGACATCATCGACACCGTGCAAGAGAGCATCAATTTCGTCCTGACTTAACAGATCGCTCACGCTTCACCTACTGCATTACAAAGCCGGTAAACAGCACTTGTTCGATAACGGGGGAAGAGACCAGATCCTTGAGCACCCGGCGACACTCTTCCAGTGAATCCTTGCGCAGCTTCTCCTTGCCTTCGAAGGTCATCAGCTGTTCGGCCGTTGCTGCGCTGAACACCCGCAGCAAGGTGCCTTCAATCAGGGGGATATTCTGCTTGGCCAGCGTCTCATCGGCGGTACCGCGCACCTGCAGCTGGATCTTGATCTGCACCAGACGATCTCGCTGTACGCCAGCTACGTTGAAGACAAAGGGACGCGGCATCGATACATAAAGTGAAGGCTGGGGCGCCTCCTCCTTGGGTTTGGCCTCTTTCCCCTCGGCAGCTTCGGCGGCCGGTTTCTCCGAGCCGGAGAGCATCAGAAAGGCGCCAGCACCGCCACCACCCAGCAGGATTACGGCAAGGGCGATGATAATGATCAGCTTCTTTTTCTTGCCCGCGGCCGGATCTTTCAGGGTTAATTCGTTATCGTCTGCCATCCCTTGTCCACCCTCATATCAAACTTGTTCGATATCATAAACTTACTCGGGATTGCATCAAGCATAGAAATCAATTCCGGAACCGTTTGTCGATTCCACCAGCACATTGAGGGTAGATGTAGTCACATCCCCCGTCTCCTGCCCTCTGCCGGAGCCTGACTGACCACCACTCTGGCCCTGACCACCAGAGGTTGCCTGACCTTGCTGTTGCTGCTGTTGGGACTGATGCTGCACCTGAGTTTGACCAAGCTGGATCCCCTGCCCCGCCAGCATGTCGCGCAGACGCGGCATCGCCTGCTCCAGCATCTCACGAGTCTGTCCATGTTGTACCACGAAATGGACGCTGGCCTGACTGGAAGCATCGATCTGGATCTGGATTTTCATCTTGCCAAGGCCGATGGGGTCGAGCTGGATCTCAGCCTGCTGCAGCTTGTCCGCCAGCATCAGGTTGACCTTCTGGTGCAACTCGGCTGGGGCTTCCTGGCCAGCCAGCTTGAGGTGAGGCAAATTCTGCGGCTCGCGGCGCTGTGCGCCCTCGGCGGCTGACGGGGTCCGGTTTTCGGCAACCTGCACCTGCGTCTGGCTGTTCTGGCTATGTTGCACCGACTGACTCTGGCTGCTTTCGCTGGCCGCCTCGGTCACCACCACACTTTGGTTGGTACTATCCACTTTGGGTTTTACATCGAGTTGGGCTGATTTGCGAAGCGGAGTCGCTCCAGCCGCCTCCATCTGCTGAATGCCTGCGGAGATGGTCGACAAGGGGGCCTGTGGCCCCTGCGATTCAACCTGTGCCAACACCTGCTGTGGCGCAACCATCACGGGTTCCGCGCTGGCAGGAGCAGGTGCCTGAGCGCTCTGGGTCGTGACAGAGACGGGAGCAGTTGCAGCCCCTTCGCGAGCACTCTGGGCTGTCGGCGCCGGATTGCTATCTGCCGTTGTCTGCTGCCCGGCGCTCTTGCCATCCCCTTGTGCGCCACCTTGTGACCCATTCTGAGCCGTACCATCGGCTTGCTTGAGCCCTTCGTGGAAGGTCTTGAGCGCCTCACCCTGTCCCTGAGGAGGGGTAGTCTGGGCTGCTTGTCCCTTGTTCAGCGGCACAGCACTATCCATTTCACTGTCGGGCCCGACTTGCGAACCAGAAGCCGTTTCCGGCTTGCTAACCGGGGCAGACTCGCCAGTTGGCATCAGTTTGGCCAACTGGGCAACACGTTCGGCTCTGGAGAGAGGTTTATCCCCCTTGGCGGCAGGTACTGGCTCCCCCTGCCCCTTGAGTTCAGCATCTCCTTTGAGAGTGCTGGCGCTCTGCCCTTCGCCGGTATTCTCAACGACCGCTTCTTCAACTACAGCCTGAGCGGATTCACTATTCTGAACGGTGGACACAGCTTGTGCGGACGCCGCAGCAAGCTTCTCCAGCATGGTTCCAGCGGCTACCGAGGGCGGCAGAGCCGACTTGTCAGTCGCGCTCGGTTTGACATCATCACCAACCTCAAGCGCATGCTGCGTCCCCTCTTGCGGCAACAGATTGCCGTCAGCAGGAGCCGCGGCAACGATGGCAGGCGTTACCAAAGAGGTGTCGAGTTTGAGGGAGTCCTGCAGACGCAGCAGAAAATCGTTGGGAGGCAACTCGTCCCCCTTCTTCTCGCCATCTTCTTTGATGCTGCTATCGCTCTCGGTCGCCAAAGATTTGGCTGATCGGTCGTTGCTGCCGGATTTGTTGACGGCACTCTCTGCTGCTCCCTTCTCTGCGGACCCTTTATCTGCTGGCCCCTTATCCTTGCTCTGCGCCTTTGCAATCAGAGAGGCGAAGTCACCCTTGCTGTCGAGGGCTCCGGCGCTATCCAGATTGGCAGTTTCGGGTGTACCGTTCAGGGCGGCTTTGTCCAACCCGTTCGTCTGAGCCGAAGGCGCTTGTGTCAACACTGTCTGCATCATGATGGAGTCCCTGAATTATGGAGGTTCCCTGCGAGATGACCTCCGACCATGTTCAGTTCAAAGCAAGTTACAGGCCAGATTGATGGAAGCGCCGCAAGATAGCGTACTCATCCAGCATCTTCTGCTCCTGGCGCTGGGCCTTCTGCTGTTCGCGGCTAGCCTGTTTTTCCAGCAGCAACTCCACCGCCTTGCGCCGCTGCTGGGCTGCCAGCCACTCTTCGCGGCGCTGCTCCAGCGCCTGCCGCACCTGCAACACCCCTTCGTACTGCTGGGTTGCCGCCTGCTCGAGCTTGTTGATAAAGGCGTGATACTGGGCGTTCTGCTGCGGAGAGATCCCCTGCAAGCCGCGATCGGTCCACTGCTGGTGATAGATCTGGCGATACTGGTTGAGGGCATTCTGCTGCTCCATAAACAGCTTGAGATCCTGCTGGGCCTTCGCCAGCGCGAGCGCACACTGCTGCTCCGCCTCCACCAGCCGTTCCGACAACAATATCAACCCTTTACTCATGGATCTGCTCCACCATCCAGCGACTCATCAACGCATCAGTGGCATCGCCACCATCTGCAAGGCCTGCAGGCCATCGTCATAAGGGATAACCTCGCGCATCCCCTGCTGCAAGAACTGATCCAGATAGGGTTTCTGGATGATGGCACGGTCGATACGGGGATCAGAGCCCTGGCTGTAGGCACCTATGGTGATGAGATCCCGGTTCTGCTGATAGAGGGAGTAGAACTGCTTGAGGGTGCGCGCCAGATCCATGTGTTCCGGCGAAGTCACCATAGGCATGACCCGGCTGATGGACTTCTCGATGTCGATGGCGGGATAGTGGCCCGCATCAGCCAGCTCGCGTGACAGTACGATGTGGCCATCGAGGATCGCCCGCGCAGCGTCGGCGATGGGATCCTGCAGATCGTCCCCCTCGGTCAGTACGGTGAAAAAAGCTGTAATGGATCCCTGCCCATCGCTGCCGTTACCGGCCCGCTCAACCAGCGCCGGCAATTTGGCAAACACCGAGGGCGGATAACCCTTGGTAGCCGGCGGCTCGCCCACGGCCAGCGCAATCTCGCGTTGGGCCTGGGCATAACGGGTAAGAGAGTCCATCAAGAGCAGCACGTTGAGCCCCTGATCGCGGAAATACTCGGCGATGGCCAGTGCGGTTTCGCACCCCTTGAGACGCATCAGCGGCGAAGCATCGGCGGGAGCTGCCACCACCACGGAGCGGGCACGCCCCTCCTCGCCCAGGATATCCTCGATGAACTCCTTCACCTCACGGCCCCGTTCGCCGATAAGCCCAACCACAACCACATCGGCTACCGAGCCGCGGGTCATCATGCCGAGCAGCACGGATTTACCAACACCGGAGCCGGCAAACAGCCCCATCCGCTGGCCCTGACCGACGGTCAGCACCGCATTGATGGCACGCACCCCGACATCCATCGGCTGATGAATGGGGCGACGCGCAAGCGGATTGATGCGGTGCTGGGCAAACTGCACCGTCTGGGAGGAAAGAATGGGGCCGAGGCCATCCAGCGGCTGACCGATACCGTCGATCACCCGGCCGAGAAGATTCATACCGACCGGAATACCATGCTCTTCGGTGATGGGCACCACCCGGGCACCGGGAATGACCCCCTTGAGCTGCTCGCTCGGCATCAGATAGAGGCGATCACCAGAGAAGCCGACCACTTCAGCCTCCAGCGTCCCATCAAGGGTATCGATACGGCAGAGCGCGCCTATGGCGGCACGGCAGCCGATGGCTTCGAGGGTCAGCCCCACCACCCGGGTCAATTTGCCGGCAACCGGCGGTTTGGGAGCGCTATCGCGCACCTTGTACCCTTGCAACCGGTTCAGTAGCGAGCCGCTCATCTGGCCTCCTGAGGTAGAAAACTGTCAACCGGACAGCAGTGTCCGGCCTTGATTACGGGTGCGGATCCGGCGAGGAGTTATTGGGCGTCGCGTTGTCTCGCAAGAAGTTGCGTAGCAGCTGGTCAATGCGTCCGGAAAGAGTCAGGTCGATACTGGAGAGCTCGGTCGCCAGTTGCAGATCGCCGGGAGAGAGGGTGGGATCGCTCTGCAGCCACCACTGGCGCTTGACACACTCCTCGGCACCGAACGCCTGCTCGACCCGGGCAATATCGTCGGGATGCAGCATCAGCGTCACTCCCTGTTCGGCGGCAGGCAGCAGAGCAATCCCCTGCTTGAGCGCCTCCAGCAAAATACGGGGAGAGGTTTCGGCCTCATGGCGGATGAGGGCCCGCGCCAGTTGCAACACCAGTGAGAGCAGCTGCTGCTCCACTGCCTGATCCAGCTCGTTGAGAGGATTGGCCAACCGGGCTACCAGAGCTTGCCAGTGAGCCATCTCCTGCTCCACCAGTTCGCGCCCCATGGCCAGCCCCTCTTCGCGCCCCTGCTCGAGACCGGCGGAATGGCCCTGTTGCAACCCTTCCAGCTTGCCCTCTTCCAGCCCCTTGGCATAACCGGCCTCACGCCCTTCAGCCATCCCCTCTTCCCAGGCAGCCTGGCGAATTGCCTCCAGCTCCTCGGCAGTGATGGAGGGGGTCGGCTCCTGTTCGGGTTCCGGCTCGACGACCTCTTCTTCCTGCTGATACCAGTCGGGGGCCAGGCCGAGAGCGTTGGTCTCGACCTCGGCCTCGACCTCCATCTCGGGCCAACCCCAGGTTTCGATCCGGGCATCGTCCCCGTCAGGCCGCACATAACCACGCAGTTTGTTGTTCATGGATTAGCGCAGCTCCTCGCCACCGCCGGATACAGCCCCGGCAAAACCGTAGAGTGTATGGCCCATGGCTTAGAGGAACTCCTCGCCGCCACCGGCACCCAGCATGATCTCGCCAGCATCCGCCAGACGACGGGCAATGGAGAGGATCTCCTTCTGGGCGGCTTCCACTTCGGAAACCCGGATCGGCCCCATGGCCTCCAGATCGTCTGCCAGCATCTCGGCGGCACGCTTGGACATGTTCTTGAAGATCTTCTCGCGCATCTGATCGTCCGAACCCTTGAGGGCCCGTTGCAGCAGATCGCCCGGCACTTCTCGCAACATGGTCTGGATACCGCGGTCGTCCACATCGATGAGGTTCTCGAACACGAACATCAAATCCTGGATCTGCTGGCTCATCTCCTCGTCCGACTCGCGGATGGAGTCCATCAGCTGACCTTCGATGTTGGTGTCGAGGTAGTTCATGATGTTGGCCGCAGCCTTCAGGCCGCCCATCTTGGCTGCCTGGGCACCCGCCGCACCGGCGAACTGTTTCTCCATGATGTCGTTCAGCTCTTGCAGCGCCGCCGGTTGTACCTCTTCCAGGTTGGCGATACGCATCACCAGATCGAGGCGCACCTGCTCGGGGAACTGGCTCAGGATCTCGGCTGACTGCTCCGGCTCCAGATAGGAGAGCACGATGGTCTGGATCTGCGGGTGTTCGTTCTGGATGATGCTGGCCACCTGACGGGCATCCATCCACTTGAGCGAATCGAGGCCGCGGGCACCGGAACCGAGAATGATCTGATCCACCAAGTTGCTCGCCTTGTCTTCGCCAAGGGCGGCCACCAGAGCCTTGCGCACGAAATCTTCGCTGCCGATACCGATGTTGGTGTACTTCTGGATATCGTCGATGAATTGACGGTGTACCGCCGCTACCCGGTCGTGACTGAAATCCGACATGGAGGCCATCGACATACCGAGCCGCTGCACCTGCTTGGGCTCGAGATGACGGAAGATTTGGGCCGCATCCTCTTCATTGAGGCTCAGCATCAACACTGCCGCCATCTCCATCCCGGACATCTGCTCCAGAAGCTGGCGCTGACTGTCGGTGATGTCGTTGCCAGTTACCTGGCTCTTATTCTCTTCAGGCATCTTTGGTTACCCACTCTTTAATGACCTGAGCGGCCAGATCCGGCTCGTTCGCCACCAGGGCACGCACGGCCTTGAGCAAATCTTCATCCCGGTGCAGATCAGGCAACTTGAGCTGACCATCGCGCAATCCGAACACCGGCTCTGCTTCGGCCTGAGCCGCCAGCAGACTCAACTCGTCGTCACCACCCAGCACAGTGTGGTTGTCGAAATCCAATTCGCCTTCCGGCTTGGCGTCCGGATAGAGCAGCCGCTTGAGCATGGGGCGAACCACGGTCACGATCAAGACGATAATAACCAGTACGGAGGCTGCGATGCGCACCGCACGCCAGAACCAGGGTTCATCATAGACAGGGGTGGCAGCCACGGCTTCAAGCTCGGGGCGGTTGAACGGGATGGCAACCACTTCCAGAGTGTCACCACGGGTCACATCAAAACCCAGGCCACCGCTCAACAGACGACGCAGGGTATCGAGCTCAGCCTGGCTGCGCGCCTCGCGAGTCACCTTGCCATCAGCGGCAGTCATCGACTTGTAATCTACCGCCACGGAGACGGTCATGCGGCGGATCCCCCCCATCTGGCGACGGGTATGGCTGACGGTGGTATCCAGCTCGAAGTTGCGGGTGGCCTCTTTGCGTGAACGGCCATTGGCAGCGGAGCCACTCTCGCCGGCAGTCGCCTGCTCGGGAATGGTGGATGCTGCTGGCGGCTGGTTGCTGAGCGCCCCAGGGACACCGCCGTTGCTGCTACCGGAGCTGTTCTCTTCCAGCGTCATTTCGGAACGCACCGCCGGCAGATCCGGGTTGTAGGTTTTGCGGGTCTGCTCCTGCTGGGAGAAGTCGAGGGAGAGATCCACTTCCGCCGTATAGTTGTCAGCCCCCAGTACCGGGATCAGAATGGCGTCAATTTTTTGTTTGTATTCGAGCTCCTGCTTCTGCTGCATCGCGAACTCTTTGCGAGTCTGGGCAGCGAGAGGATCTTGCGAGCCGGAGTTGAGCAGGCGGCCGTTCTGGTCGGTAACGGTGACACGAGTCGGTTCAAGGCCGTGGACTGCCGAGGCGACCATATCGACGATGGAGTCCACCTCGCCCTGACCAAGCGCCGCCCCTTTCAGGTTGAGTACCACGGTCGCACTGGGTTTACGTTCGTTGCGGGCAAAGACGTTGTCTTTCGGGATGGCCAGCAGCACTTGGGCCTTGGCCACATTCTGGAACTGCTCGATAGCACTGGCCAGCTGGCGCTCGCGGCTCAGCTTGAGGCGCTCCGCCTCCATCCGCTGGCTCACACCGAAGCTGGAGTCCTTGAGCAGGATATCTTCGCCGTCACTGCTGGCGTCGGTTACATTGGCCAGACCGGCACGGGTCAGCGCCAGCTTGATATTGGGGTAGTTCTCGGCACTGACCAGCACGCTCTTGCCATCCACCTCGTAGGGGATCTTCTGCTGATCGAGGAAGTCGAGGGTCTTGACCAACTCCTGGGTGGTATAGGTGCCGAGGGGACGCATGTCCGGCTCCTTCCCCCAGAGCAGGATAAACACGGCAATGGCCAGACAGATGGCAAGTCCCAGGATCAGGGTGATCTGGCGCAGTACATCGGTATTGGACAGAAAGCCCAGTGCCGAACTCTTCTGCTCATTCTCATCGAGGGCGGCAGTACCCTCATCGTTTAGCAGCAGATCGCCGTTTTGGTCAGTAGCCACGATTTATGTCCTTATTGCTGACATGTTCATGATGCCCGGTCGTCATGATTCGTTGAAATCCTTTATACCGGCATGTTCATGATGGTCTTGTAGGCATCGACCATCTTGTTGCGTACCTGTACCGTGGCCTCGAACGCGATGGAGGATTTCTGCCCGGCAATCATCACTTCGGCCAGATCCACTGACTTGTCACCCATATCGAAGCGGGTGCGCAGATCGTTGGCGGCGCCTTGCAATTCGTTGACGTTGCCCAATGCCTGTTGCAGCAGCAGGCCAAAGTCGGAGCTGACCTGACGGCCCGGCTGTGCCAGCGGGGTTGCACCGGCCTCTACCTTGAGTGCCTGCATCTCTTGCATCAGGCTGCTTGCACTAATTTCCATTTTTCCATCCCCAGACAAATCATTGACGCTGACAGCCAACAAGCAATTATGATGCCAAACAACAGATCCAAGTCTGGACAAGGGTTGCAGCGAGGGGAAAGCACTGCAACCCGATGAAGGGATAACGCCAGAGCGAAGAGAGGGTGAACCCTTTCTGAGGCGACCTTATTGGGTCAGATCCTTGTCGATCCAGTATTTGGATCCGGAGATATTGGCATCGAGCAGCAGCCCCTTCTCGCCAATCTGATAGATGGCCATGCCGCCGTTGTATTTGGCGGTCAGTTCAGCGCTCTCCTTGCCGGCCACCACGCCCACTTCGGAGGTGGCCTCCCAACCCTGGGTCACGAAGGCATCGAATCTGGCCTTGTCTTCAAACAGGATCACCTGCTGATAAAACTTGCCACCGATCCCGGCTGCAAGACCCGCACCAAACATCTTCATGTAGGTGTGTTTGCCGGTTTTCCGATTAACTGCCACACCGGCCCCCTGATTGGTGTGGAGCATCAGGGAGAACTTGCGCGAGTCGAAGACGGCGTAACCATAAGCCTTGTCAAACAACAACTTGGCTGATGGCTGTTCATTGAAGAGATGTATCAGCGCAGTATCAGACATGGTGTTGAGCGCAATCCTTGCCTCTTGTGCCGTCTTGGGGTTGACCATTTCCGTGAGTTTTTTGTCGGCGACAACCAACCACTCCTTACCGGTCGCTATGCTCTTGTCAGTCCAGACACCGGCGGTATTGAACGCCTCCTCACCCCAGGTCGAAATAGAGGCCCAGCTCTTCTTGGAGAAATCGCTGACATCCTGCCACACCTCCTTGCCGGTTTCGCTCAACGCACTTCCGAGATCGGATGCCGCCGCCTTGAGCTTTGCCCAGTCGGCATAGCAGGGGGAGATGGCCAGACTCACGGCCAGCCCCAGCAACCACTTGTGATTCTTCATCCTTTTGCTCCCATATGCTTCGGCTTCATGGCATTCACCTATCCGCGCGGGTCAGGGCAAACACCTTGGACAATCTTGCGCATTATCGGGATGGGCTCCGCCATAAGCAATCTTCGAGTCCATTCCCACAAGTGAGAGGTACACCAGACAGTAATAAAAAAGGCCGCTCACCGAAGGGAGCAGCCTTGATAATCAACCAGTAAAATCGCTTATTCGACCATCATCACCTTGCAGGTGTTGGTACTGCCGACGGTCTCCATCTTGTCACCGTGGGTCAGCAACACCATGTCACCACTCTGCAGCAGACCTTTGGCTTTCAGGACATCCAGCGCATCGCGGCACACTTCATAGACCGGCTTGGTCTCGTCGCCGTCAAACAACACAGGGGTGACGCCACGGTAGAGGTTGGTCCAGGCCAAGGTCTTGTTGTGCGGAGACATGGCAAAGATCGGCAAACCGGAGCTGATACGGGACATCAGCAGCGGGGTGGTACCGGATTCGGTCAGCGCCACAATCGCCTTGACCCCTTCAAGATGGTTGGCCGCATACATGGTCGACATGGCTACCGCTTCTTCGACAGAAGTGAAGGTGTAGTTCATGCGGTGGTTGGATACGTTCAGGCTCGGATGCTTCTCGGCACCGACACAGACACTGGCCATGGAGGTCACGGTCTCGATGGGGAACTGACCGGCAGCGGTCTCGGCAGAGAGCATCACGGCATCGGTACCATCCAGCACGGCGTTGGCCACGTCCATCACTTCGGCACGGGTCGGCAGCGGCGCATTGATCATCGACTCCATCATTTGAGTCGCGGTGATCACCACCCGGTTCAGACGACGGGAGAAGCGGATCAGCTTCTTCTGTACACCGACCAGCTCGGGGTCACCGATCTCGACACCCAGATCGCCACGTGCAACCATGACGGCGTCGGAGCCGAGGATAATGTCTTCCATCGCTTCGTCAGTGGCGACAGTTTCGGCGCGCTCAACCTTGGCCACGATCTTGGCATTGGAACCGGCTTCGCGGGCCAGCTCGCGGGCGTAGCGCAGGTCATCGCCACAACGGGGGAAGGAGACCGCCAGATAGTCCACGTTCATACGGGCGGCAGTCTTGATATCTTCCTTGTCCTTCTCGGTCAGAGCTGGCGCGGAGAGACCGCCCCCTTTCTTGTTGATGCCCTTGTTATTGGAGAGCGGGCCAGCCACGGTGACAGTGGTCAGAATACGGGTGCCTTCGACGCTCTCTACCTTCAGCTGCACACGGCCATCATCCAGCAACAGGATATCGCCCGGCACTACATCGTTTGGCAGGCTCTTGTAGTCGATACCAACCTGCTCCTGACAACCTTCCCCTTTGCCAAGGGCCGCATCCAGCACGAATTTGTCACCGATAGCCAGATAGATCTTGCCGTCTTTGAAAGTGGAAACGCGGATTTTCGGCCCCTGCAGGTCACCCATAATGGCAACGTGACGGCCCAGCTTGGCAGCAATTTCACGCACCTGATTGGCGCGCAGGATGTGATCTTCAGGAGTGCCGTGAGAGAAGTTCATCCGCACCATGTCGGCACCGGCGCGGATGATCCCTTCGAGGATCCCTTCGCGGTCGGTAGCAGGACCGAGTGTGGTTACAATCTTTGTACGTCTAGGCATGAAAGACTCCGATATGAAGTTGATACGAGTTGAGATTCTGCCCCATCAAGCCAATGGCTAGATGCACCCGTTTGCAAGCCCTCTGGGTGGCTTTTGTTACTAAATTACAATACTACACCAAGGCGGGTGGCATAGACAGTCGGGGGCAAAGCCCCCGACCATTCAGGAAGAGTGCGGGGTTTCAAAGCGGGATTCGCGCAGTCCCTCTTTAACCTTCTTCAGGTTTTCGCGAAATTTCATTCCCCGGCGCAGGGTAAAACCGGTTGCCAGCACATCAACCAACGCCAGCTGGGCGATGCGGGATGCCATCGGCATGTAGACGTCAGTATCTTCCGGCACATCCATGGAGAGCACCAGATTGCACTCGCGCGCCAGCGGGGAGTCTTTGGCGGTCATGCCGATGACGGTGGCGTCGTTCTCACGGGCCAGCGCTGCAATTTCCACCAGCGCCTTGGTGCGACCAGTGTGGGAGATGAGAACAACCACGTCCCCTTCGCTGCTGTTGATGCAGCTCATGCGCATCATGACGATGTCGTCAAAGCTCACCACCGGTATGTTGAAACGGAAAAACTTGTTCTGGGCATCGCGGGCCACTGCGGAGGAGGCGCCAAGGCCAAAGAAGCTGATCTTTTTGGACTGGGTCAGAATATCGACACAACGATTGATGGCGGAAATATCCAGACTGTTTTTGGCTGCATCAAGGCAAGCCATGGTGGATTCGAAGATCTTGGCGGTATAGGTATCCGGACCATCTTCCGCTTCCACATGACGATTCACATAAGGGGTGCCATTAGCCAAGCTCTGGGCCAGATGCAGTTTGAAATCAGGGAATCCTTTGGTATCAAGGCGACGGCAAAAGCGGTTGACGGTCGGCTCGCTGACATCGGCCATCTTGGCCAGGGCGGCGATACTGGAGTGAATAGCCGTCTGTGGGGATGCCAAAATCACTTCGGCGACCTTGCGCTCTGATTTACTGAAACTTTCCAAGTTGTTTGTAATTTTATCAAGGGTATTCATCATCACCACCAGGCATTTTGTAATTTAGCTTCAGTGTCTTTGCACTCAATTTACGGCTAAGCAGGTTTCCAATCAACCTGATGACTATACAAGACAAGCGGTTAACGCAACTAACACCCACAATACAAAGTATGACTCATCTCTAATTATTTCGTTCTTTTCGTTACAAAATGTCACTGCCGATTGAAACCGCTTACAAATGTTGCAAAGCAACAACACTGTGAGCGGGCGCACGTTTGTGCGTCTCCAACAGACGACCATCGCTTTGGCTCGGTTAGAATTGGCGGAAAATAATAATGTCGGGGCGCCACTGGTCGTCCACACCTTGTAACGAAGGAGTTGTTATGCAGCATACCCATGCACTGGTCGGCGATGTCGGCGGAACCAATGCTCGCCTGGCCTTGTGCGAACTGGCCACCGGCGAAATCTCTCAAGCCAAGACTTACTCAGGTCTGGAGCACCCATCTCTGGAAGCGGTCATCCGCCTTTATCTGGAAGAACACAAGGCTCAAGTCAATGAAGCCTGTATCGCGATTGCCTGTCCAATCAACGGTGACTGGGTCGTCATGACCAACCACAGCTGGGAATTTTCCATCAGCGAGATGCAGGCCAACCTTGGCCTTGGCCGTCTTCAGGTGATCAACGACTTCACCGCCGTCTCCATGGCAGTACCGGTACTGGCTGAGGAAGAGCGTATCCAGCTGGGTGGTGCAGCCCCCGTTGCCGGAAAACCTATTGCTATCTATGGTGCTGGCACCGGACTTGGTGTGGCACATCTGGTGAAAGCAGGCGAGCAGTGGCTCAGCCTGCCGGGTGAAGGCGGTCATGTGGATTTTGCAGCCAACAATGAAGAAGAAGATGCCGTTTTGCAGGTGATGCGCGGCGAACTCGGCCATGTCTCGGCCGAACGCTTTCTCTCTGGTCCGGGCCTGGTCAATCTCTATCGCGGGCTGGTCAAATCAGACGGGCGTGAACCTGAAGCACTTGAACCCAAAGCGATCACCGAACGGGCATTGGCCGGATCCTGCCTCGATTGCCGCCGTACCCTGAGCCTCTTCTGCGTGTTGATGGGTCGCTTTGCCGGTAACCTGGCCCTCAATATGGGTACGTTCGGCGGCGTCTATATCGCCGGTGGCATAGTGCCGCGTTTCAAGGAGTTCTTTATCAACTCGGGTTTTCGAGTGGCGTTTGAAGACAAAGGCCGCTTCAAATCCTATCTCAAGGAGATCCCGGTTTTCCTCATTACCCATGAGGGCCCGGGGCTGCTTGGCGCTGGCGCCTACTTGCGTCAGTCGATGGGTATGGCCATCTGAACAAAGGCGGGAATGGGGCTGAATGATCCATGGTTCAGCCTCAATTCAGTGATCCGGACATATAGTGTCGGCACGTAACCAAGAGAGCTGGAATTCACAAGGAGTGGAAACCACTTTCATCCACTGGATACGTTTGTCACCTGACAAGCCTGAACTGTTTCAACCGGCCTTCTGGCCGGTTTTTTTTATCTGCAAATTACTGCGCCAGCGACTTCAACTGCGCTTTGTCAGGCGGATTGCTCCAGTCAATAGGGCCGTGAGTAAAGCGGTACTGCAGCCGTGGTAAGCTGGTCTCCAGCCACTCTTCCCGGAAATAGGCATAGCCCTGATCCCAGTCTGGATCATTGGCCCAACCGGTTTGCAGGAAATAGAGACGGGTACCCTGCCCTTCCGGTACAAAGCGCAGACAAACCTGAGTCTTTTGCTGGCGGATGTGCGGGAAAGAGGGAGGGAAATTCCAGCTGAAACTGAGCAGGTCATAGGGCATCACAGCCATCACCCGGCATCCTTCACTGCCACGCTCCCCAAGCGGAGCATCCGGTCTGAAGTAGATTTCGAACGGGCCATTCGGTTCGGCAACCATCAAACACTCGGGCGCCAGAAAACTGCGCAGGCCACTCTCTGTTGTCCAGGCATGCCAGACATCGTCTATATGAGCCGGAACAAAGATGTTGCCTTCAATCTGTTTATTGTCCATAAATCAGCGAGCCTCAAGCCATCCATACAGGGGACTTCGGCAGTATAGCCCCATGCTCATGACAATAGACAGAGCTTAATCACGTCCTTGTCATTTACTTCTGAACAACAAAAAACTAGGCACATATGATGTGCCACAGCCTGACCAGGGAGGTCACAATGATCCGCGTAATGGAACAAAAAGATATTCCCCAACTAGCCCAGCTCTTCCTGAAAAGTCGCAGAGATACGTTTCATTGGGTTGAACCAGCCAGGTTCCAGCTTGATGATTTTGAGCAACAAACAGCAGGAGAGGAAATATGGATTGCCGAACACGGAGGAAATATCTGTGGCTTTATTGCAATCTGGAAACCCGATAATTTTGTCCACCATCTTTATGTTTCGACAGACTGGCATGGCCACGGGATTGGACGAGCCCTGCTTGAACAGGGCCTTGCTACTGGCCCAGGATCACTAAAAGTCGCCACTCGCAATACTGCTGCCGTTGCTTTTTATCACCGGCTTGGCTGGATAGAGACCGAAGAGAGAGGTCACTGCGATCTTACCGGCCCCTGGTGCACACTAATCAAGGCTTAACCTTCACTCTGCCCTTTGGTTGGCAATAGCGGTGCTGGAGGAAAGAACCAGCGGTAGAGATCAAACCACCCATCACGCTCTGCAATCACAACCTCGTGTACCGGATCTCGCTGAAAAATCGCCACCTTGTTTTCCGTCAACGGCACCCAAGCATAGTTAACCAATGCGTACTGGGACTGGATGAGATTGTATTCGTTCAGATAAGAGTCGTCCTTGCCAGACTCGTGGAGCTGTACCCTGCTGTCGATGAGATATACCAGCTGGTCAAACAACGTCAGTTGAAATCCGGTTATCCGCCATTTCTCCTTGGTGGACTCTTCCTCCTCAATCACGGTGATCTTGCCCCAACGACATACCCCATGATAATTGACGCCATTCGCAGACATTCGAAGTTCGTAATGACATCCTAGGCTGTTAATGAACATCCCCGCGACAAAAAACAGTACCAAGGACAGCGGTAGAAACATCAAGGCATTTTTCAACGTTCGTTTCATCAGCCATCCCTTAAGGCGTTTGTTCTAACTCTTGGTAGGAAAAAATACGCACCTGATGGCCCGAGATCAGAACCAGAGAATCAGGCTTGGTGACAGGTACTTCGCTTTTGGCTTCCATACGGCAGACAAGTCCCAAAGCGCCCTCGCCACAGCTGACGTGGAGCCATTCAAAATGCAAATAACTGGCAACAGAAAGCAATAACAAGACCAAAGCAATATTTATATAGGTCAAGGTTTTTGCCAACATCGGCCGCCCCAAGCGACGCAGCATTGCAAACTTGATACGTTGCATGAGGGATGTTGCCTCGGCTGTTGTGGGGGCAACTACCTTATCACCGGATGAAGAGGCTGTTTCAGGAGACGTAAGATGGGAGGATGTAGCAATGATCTCATCCGATATGGGATATACGTCAGTGACCACATTTTCGGGTTCCTGATAGCCATATCCCGCGATGACCTTGCAATTCAGATGCAAGGAATAACCCTTTTTAGGCGTACTTTTTATATCGAGAATCTGAGGCGTCTGGACGAAGTGGCGACGGATATTGGCAATAGCTACGTTCAATGAATTGGGGCTGATAGGACGCCCTTGCCAACCAATATCCAGCAGTAAATCCTTGTCACACACTTCATCGGGATGATCCAGTAAATAGCAAAAGATGAGAGACTCAGCCGATGAAAACCGGGCTGTCTTGCTGGTTTGTGCAGCCTCTGAATCCGCACCAAAAACAAGCTCCCGCCTTTTAACATCAAAAACATAATCACCGAAATGGTAGGTTGATATGTTATTGCCTGTCGCAACGCCCGTCATATCAACCCCTTGCTATTTTCTTCATCGTCAAGCAAACCGGAATCCACATCCAGATAGTATCAAACAGCTCCGAAAACGACCTGTCATCGCGGGAAATTCTAATGGGTAAGGATCTGCTTCACAATAGGAGCCAGAGAAGTGTACGACGGGAAAAGGGAAAGTCAGGGCAGTATTTATCTGTATCACCTTTCAATAGTTCCCCCGGCCAGACCGGGGGAACAGGCAGGATGAATCCGTTGTTTGGTATGGCATAAAGAGAACCATTTCAGACCCTAAACTGCTTCAACAATGTGTCCAGCTGGGCTGATAACTGACGCAGATCGCTGCTTGCTTCGGCAACCTGGGCAACTCTTCCAGCATTTTCACTATTGAGTGTCGCAATCCGGTTGACGCTGTGGCTCACCGCCTCGGCAACCGAATGTTGCTCCTCCGAAGCCTGCGCAATATACATGTTCATCTCGCGGATCAGGCTGACCTGATTCTTTATCTTCTCAACCGACATCTGCACATCAGCGGCTTCAGCGCCAGCCTGCGATGCCTTGTCCTGGCTCTGTTGCATCCCAGCCCCCACATTCTGGGTAGCCTGTTGCAAGCGCTTAATGCTGGCGCTGATCTCTTCCGTTGACTGGCGAGTACGCCCGGACAGCGTCCTCACCTCGTCGGCCACAACGGCAAAACCTCGCCCTTGGTCTCCGGCTCTCGCAGCCTCGATAGCTGCATTGAGCGCCAGAAGATTGGTTTGTTCGGCAATGCCGTTGATCACTTCGATAATATTGCCGATGCTGTTGCTCTCGGTAGACAAAGAACGCATCAGTGTCGCAACCCGTTCCACTTCACCCACCAGCTGTCTGATCGCCTCATTGGCATGACCTGCCAGACTATATCCCTGCTCTACATAAAGATTGGCCTCATCGGTCGCCGTAGAGGTTTTCACTGCATTCCCTGCCACTTCCTGCACTGCCTGGCTCATCTCGGTGATAGCCGTTGCAACCTGATCCAATTCGGATTGCTGGGCATCGCTACCACTGCGGGTATCGGCAGACAAATTGTCACACCGCTCTGCCGTTTGCAGAACCCCCACCGACAACTCGTTAATCTCCGCCACCATCTCCTGCAGCTTGGCAATAAAGTGGTTGATGTTGATAGCAAGCGTCCCCATCTCATCCTGACGGTTGATTTTCAAACGCTGGGTCAGGTCACCGTCTCCTTGGGCCAAATCGAACACGGCTTGATTCATCTGGTTGAGCGGTCGCAGCACATTGCGATGCATCAGAACCATCAGCAAGGCGATGATGCAGATATCAAGCACCACAATCTGCCAAACAGTAGTAATCAGTTGCTGCCGCAGGTGTGCCTGAATAGCGGCATCACTGGTATGCACCAACAAGCGAGCTACCGTCGTCTTCTGGCCGCTGTCGTCATAAACCAGATCATGACCACTGTATGTGCTGATATCGGCGGGGATTGTACTGATCGGTGCAATCGACCCCGCCTCATCACGAGAGAAACCGGCTACCAGCTTGTCCTTGCTGACCACCAGCAAGGCACTCAGCATGTCGGCAGCCAGCTCGGACTTGAGCGATGCCTCGATAAATGAGGATTCGTAGTTCCACAAAGGACCGGGCAAAGAGAGCTGCAGCCGGCTGATGGCCTGCTCCACCAGCTGCGCTTGTGTGCTGTAGCTCTCCGCCCTGGAGGCACTGTAATTGTACCCCCCAAACAATACCAACAGCAGACTCACCGACAGGGAGGTCAGCACGGCAATCCTGAATTTCAGACTTTTCCAATCCATGGCTTCCTCCCGGTATTAACGGCAGCCCGAGCAGTAAGACTTACTGGTACTTGGCGTTGATCTTCTCGATGGTGCCATCAGCTTTCATGGCTGCCAGGATTTCGTTCAACTTTTTAATAAGCTCATCAGGGGTATCTTTGTTGAACGCCAAACTCATCTGGGTTTCCTTGAACACGAATACCGGTTTGGGATTGGCTGCCTTCTCCTTGTTCGCCAGATAGGGGGCCAGATACTGACCAGTCGCCCACAGATCGATACGTTCAGCCTCCAGTTTTTTCACGTTTGCCGTATCGTTGGCGGCTAGCTGCAACTTGGAAAAACCCTGTGCTTTCAGATACTCGGCAGCAGCATCGCCGTTATAGCCGCCGACCGAATACTGTTTGGCATCGTCCAACGACTTGATCGAAATATTGGCAGTGGAGCTGGAGAAGAAGACCCAGTTATTGTTGACCAAGGGGCCAACCCATTTGAACAGAGTTTCACGTTCCGGCGTGCGAGTCGTGGAATAGAGCGCGGTGTTGGGGGTACTGAGGGTATCTTCATAAGCCCGTTTCCAGGGCATCAGGGTAATCTTGTATTCAACTCCAGCTCGCTTGAACAGCTCTTCAACGACCTCGGTAGAGAGGCCGACAATCTTGCCCCCTTCCCCTTGCATGTTGAACGGTGGGTAATCCTCAGTCATCACGTTTAGCGGTGCAGCCTGCGCCGCTCCCAACGCCAGCACGGAAGAGACTGAAAACAGGGCACCTTTCCACAACAATTGATAGTTCATTGCGACCTCGCTTTGCTTGCCATTCATCCCTAAACCCCCGCCGTCATCAATGGCTGGGCTGTATGACCCGAACTCGGGCCGTGCCGGTTTTCACGGCTCGCTACCCGCGAATCAGATACGCAGCAGCAAACAGATTCGAATGGTGTTAGCGAGCCACCATTTGGAGAAATGTGGCTCGAACAAAATCTGTGGCCAAATGGCAATGAAAGAGATGGGGGCAAGTAACCGTGGATGAGTTACGACGTGAAATGCATCCAACCTTGATGTGATATACGAAGGCACCTTAATGATGTGCCAACACGTGATCAGGAAAGACTGAGTGAGAACACCAACATCCATTTTCTCGTCCCTGCTCAAGACTGCCTAAGAGCCAAACCTGTCCTTTAGCTAAGGCCACGCAGAGAGATCCGTCAAATAGGTGCAGTGACATAAAGTCGCTGGCGAGGCAATCCTTGATCCATGACAAAAAAGAGAAAGCATAAAGCCACCGTGAGGTGGCTTTATGCTTATCCGCTTGAGACGTCTGGCAAAAATCAATCCTTGGCGGAGTCCATAACCCCCTCTTCTGAGTGGGCTGGCAGGATCAGGTTGAGCAGGATGGCGGCAACAGAAGCCAGACCAACACCAGCCAAGGCGAAGTCACCGATCTTCATCTCCAGCGCACCGACACCCACGGTCAGGGTTACGGCCACGATGGCGATATTGCGCGACAATCCCAGATCCACTTTGGATTCGACCAGCGTCTTGAGACCGATGGCAGCGATGGATCCGAACAGCAGCAGCATGATACCGCCCATCACCGGCATCGGGATGGAGGTGAGCAGCGCATTGAACTTGCCAAAGAAGGCCAGAATGATGGCAAATACCGCAGCCCAAGTCATGGTAGCCGGATTGAAGTTGCGGGTGATCATTACAGCGCCGGTTACTTCTGCATAGGTGGTGACGGGAGGGCCACCGATCAGGCCAGCGAAGCAGACACCGATACCGTCACCGGCCAGAGTTCGGTGCAGACCCGGATTTTTGGTGTAGTCCTGACCTGTCACACCCCCAATGGCGAGCACGCCACCGATATGCTCGATACAGGGAGCAATCGCCACCGGCAGCATGAACAGCGCCGCGGCCCAGTTGACCTCAGGGGTTTCAAAGTGAGGCAACGCCAGCCAAGGGGTGTTGATCAGACCATCGAAGTTAACCTGTCCCATCAGCACGGCAGAGACATAACCGGCAATCACGCCACACAGGATGGGGATCAGCTTGATCCACCCCTTGCAGAACACAGCAGCAATAAGGGTAACCGCCAGCGAAATACCGGCCAGAGTCAGCGCGGTTGATGCGGGAACAACCTGCTCGCCACCGGCACGCCCCATCGCCATGTTGCAGGCCACCTGAGCCACGGAGAGACCAATCACCATGATCACCGGGCCAATCACCACCGGCGGCAGCAATTTATGGACAAATCCCATCCCTTTCGCCCGTATCAGCGCAGCCAGAATGAAATACATGAAACCGGCGGCAAACAGACCGAACATGGTAGACGGCAAGCCCCAGGTCTGGGTGGCATAGATGATGGGAGCAATGAAAGCGAAGCTGGAGCCCAGAAAAATGGGCACTTGGCGGCGGGTACAGAGCTGGAACAACAGGGTGCCCACACCGGCGCCAAGCAGGGCCATGGAGGGGTTCAGTCCGGTGAGCAGAGGCACCAGAACCATGGCACCGAAGGCAACAAACAAGATCTGCAGCCCGGCGACACTTTGCTTGACTAGGGAAAACATGGATGTCCTTAATTTTTTGATAACTGATAGGGATATTTGACACTTTTCAGTTATCGAAAGACGCTTTCAAGGTAAAAAGTGAGCATCTTGGCATCACAAATTACGTTTTACTGCTTGGGGAGGGCATGAAACAGGCTTTTTAGGCGGGATTCGTTGCTACAAGCATCGAGTATGCGATTTTACGTACTTTTGTGACAAACGCCAATCGTTTTTCCATCATGTTTGCTTTACAGGTCTCCGCTCAAGGTCGCCGAACACAGCTCTATACTTGACCACATGGTTCAAAATGGACAAGGAATCCTCCATGCCAAAGCCCCCTTTCAAACCGACACAACGCAGGCTCCTGATTGGTTCTGCCATTGCATTAGCCCTATTTGCCAACCCGTTTAGCTATGACTTTGCCCATCAAGAGTGGCAGGTGACCAAGGCATATGCCGAGTCCTGCTTCGTTGCTGGCACCCGCATCACCATGGCCGATGGAAGCGAACGTCTCATAGAGACATTGCAAACAGGTGAACGAGTTCTGGATCAATATGGCCATACCAACCAGATCTTGGCGGTAGAGCGTGTGCTCTTGGGTGATCGCAGACTCTATGGCATCAACCAACTGCCTCCTTTCTTTACCGGCGAACACCCATTCCTGACCACTCGCGGTTGGGCTGCTATCTCACCAGCCATGACTCGTGCCGAAAACCCGACATTGATTGTATTGCCCCTCTTTACCGGCATGCGACTACTGGGATGGTCGGCCGCCGCTAACGCTGGCAACTTGGCATTGGCACCGCAACCGGTTGAGCTGCTGGTGGAATCCCTCTATTGGATTGACGCGCCACCTACCACCGAGCTGTTCAACCTGGTTCTTAATGGTACCCACAGCTATATAGCCAATTCATTAATCGTGCATAACAAGGATGGTAATGGGGGTGGCAGCGACCACGGAGGCGGTGGTAACGACAATAGCGGCGGTAGCAGTGACCACGGAGGCGGTGGTAGCGACAATAGCGGTGGTGGCAGTGACCACGGAGACGGTGGTAGCGACAATAGC
>NZ_CAWMDN010000034.1:0-435 GCF_963866575.1 Aeromonas sp. L_1B5_3 | reverse complement strand
ACTGCCCCTTGGACTTGCCCGATTCAGTGGCAAAGTGGCGCATCAGGTATTCGTAGGCATCGCCTAGCAGATCATCGCCCTCGGTGCGGTTGGCGGAGAGATCCAGCCCCTCGAAGATGCCAATCAGCTTGGTCAGGCGGTCGATCATCTCCTTGCCCTTGCCGAGCTTGTCCTCATCGTTGAAGTCGGCGATGTCGATGACGCCCTTGAGATCATTAGCTTCGGCCAGCGCCGAGATGGTGAGGTTGATCGCCTCGCCGATATTCGCGGTCCCCTTGAGCGCCACCATGTCACTAAAACTCGCCCCGTGCGGCACCTCAATCATGGCGTAGGGGTTACCCTTGGCCTTGTCGGAAACGTACTTCACAAACAGCAGGGTGAGCACATAGTCCTTGTACTGGGAGGCGTCCATGCCACCGCGCAGTTCATCGCAAC
>NZ_CAWMDN010000033.1:0-344 GCF_963866575.1 Aeromonas sp. L_1B5_3 | reverse complement strand
GATTGTTAAAGAGCAAACTTCATAAAGAAGTCAAAGACATAGACTGAACATATCGTCCAATTCATGGCTTTTGCTTCTCGCAAAATTCAGTACGGATTATGGTGGAGCTATGCGGGATCGAACCGCAGACCTCCTGCGTGCAAAGCAGGCGCTCTCCCAGCTGAGCTATAGCCCCGTAATCGAAGTGGTGGGTCTGAGTGGACTCGAACCACCGACCTCACCCTTATCAGGGGTGCGCTCTAACCACCTGAGCTACAGACCCACTTCGTGTACTGTCTCTAAACTTGAATCAAGGCAATCTGTGTGAACACTCAACAACTTCGTCATCTTAAGGTAAGGAGGTG
>NZ_CAWMDN010000032.1:0-518 GCF_963866575.1 Aeromonas sp. L_1B5_3 | reverse complement strand
CGAAACAGCACGCCGTGGGGCAGGATCACCGCCCCCTTGCCGCGGCTGTTGAGGCTCTTGATGATGTGCAGCAAGAAGGCGTAATCGCCATTTTTCTCCGGCGGTACGCCCCAGACAAAGCGGCCAAACTCATCGTGCTCGGCATCCAGGCCGCTGGTCCAGTTCTTGTTGGAGAAGGGCGGGTTGGCCACGGCAAAGTCGAAGCACTTGAGCTGGTTGTTGCCCTCCTTCCACTGGGGCGCGGCCAGGGTATTGCCCTTCCAGATCTTGGCGGTCGGGTTGTCGTGCAGGATCATGTTCATGCGCGCCAGGGCGCTGGTGGCGTTATCCATCTCCTGACCGTAGATGGTGAGCCCCTTGGGTCCCGCCTCGTCACTGGCCTTGAGCAGCAAGGAGCCGGAGCCGCAGGTGGGGTCGTAGACGGTGGCATCTTGCGGCGTCTGGCGACTGATGCCGATCACCTTGGCCAGAATGCGCGACACCTCGGCCGGGGTATAGAACTGCCCCTTGGACTTGCC
>NZ_CAWMDN010000031.1:0-9169 GCF_963866575.1 Aeromonas sp. L_1B5_3 | reverse complement strand
CTTATTATCTGAATTCCCGGCTCAATGGATAGGAATGGCCGTGATAAACTCACCAGATTAATTTATAGGCATGTTTATTGCTTTGAATTGCAATCCTTCACTATCGGAAAGCGACATGGCAGCATTTCTATATACCCCTCGGTTTGTCACGCAATTTCAATGCATTGGAGATGGCTGCAAAGACAACTGCTGTCATAGCTGGACCATCAGTATCGATAAAGCGACGTTCCGCAGTTACGAAAAACACCCGGATCCCGTAATACAATCGCTGAGCAAACAACACATCCGCAAAGTAAAGAAAAGCAATGAACAGTGGGGAGTCATAACCCTTGACGAGCAGGGAGCTTGCCCTTTTCTTGACGAGAAACGATTGTGTCAGATCCACGGCAAGGCAGGGCCAGATGCACTCAGCCAGACTTGCAAGACCTACCCCAGAACCCAAACCCGGTTCGCCAACCAGCTCAAGAAATCTCTGGTTCTCTCCTGTCCCGAGGTCTGCCGGCACCTGTTGCTAGACCCAATGGCAATGCAGACTGAGGAGACCCAGCTCAGGCAGCTTCTCCCCTTTACCACGCCGCCGTCCACAGCCATGGCAACCCTGCATAGTCTGAGCATCCACGTGCTGACAACCACCGATCTCCCGATCGAACTGCGCCTATGGCTTATCGGACTGCTGCTTCATCGGGATGCAACCTCCTTGTCGCACGAAGCATTTCTCGAGCAGGTAGCGGTAATGGCCGAGCAGGGGGAACTTCACGCCATGTTCGAACAGTTGCCCTCCATGCCCACATTGCAGTGGTGGGGACTGAGAACGATCACCCATCAGCTCCTTGCATATTCACAGGGAAGACGTGGCCGGCCGACCATGCAGTTCTGCCTCGACAAAATAAACCAGGTATTAGAGGGCGTTTATGACGAAGGCAAGCTGGCATTGCTGCAACAAGCCTGGAACAACAAGGTAGCCCCCTTTCTGGCCACAAGACCTCACATTCTCAACAACTACCTGCTCTATTACGTCTACAACAACAACTTTCCAGTACAGCAGACTACGCCCTTCCAGGCCTATCAGCTCCTGGTGATCGATTACTTCCTGCTGCGCAACTACCTGTGTCTGCTGGCCATGGACAAGGAGCTGGAAGAACAGGATGTCATCGATCTTTTCTACAGCTATCACACCATACGCCAGCACAACCCGAACTTTCTCAAGACCATAGAAGAGGGACTTAGCACCTCCGGTTTTTCGTCCGATCTCACTCTGTACGCCTTACTGAAACCCTGAAAAAAGAGACCGCCAGCATGTCGCTGGCGGTCTCTTTTTCCATCTTGGCGTTAATGTAGCGCGTCGTCCCTTATGTGAGCAGTGCCACCACATTCTGGCGCGATACATTGGCCTGAGCCAGCAGACCAGACATGGTTCCCATGAAACCGCCATCCTTTAGCTGTTCACTGAGCTTGCCCTGAAGCTGCTCAAGCTCCTGCTGCTTCATGTTCTGGCTACGCGCCTTGACCCGATCGAGCTGCTTGACCATCCGCTGGCGGAACTGCTTCAGCTCCCGCACAGATTGTTCGATTTCCCCAAGCAATCTTCTCAGGCGCTGTTGCTCCTGTCGCAACTCCCCCTTGTCGATACCTTCGCCCAACTGGGTCAATTGCCCCGGCTTTGCCTTGAATTGCACCGGAACAGGGTTTCCGGCCGGAATGCGAATGCCTTCCCCACTAAGCAGAACAGGCTCGTCCAGTTTGCGCCGATGCAACTCCGGAACGCTCAGTTCCAGCTTGCCCAACTCGTTGAGACGCGCCTGAATGTGCTCTTTGCGCAGCGCCCGATCGAGCCTGGATGCAACATCTGCCTCATTGGCTCCTGCAGGTAGGGTCACCTCGACGGCACTAGCGGTTTGCGGGAAAGAGAACACCAGACGCTCGGCACTTGCCTTGGGACTTAGCAGATCGAGCCGATCGGCACTGTAATGAACCCGGCTCTCGGCGGCCGAGGTCAACAAACGCGGCTTCAACTCCGAGGTCAGGGGCGCTTGTGGCCGGGTGAGCTTGTCTTCCAGCTGCTTGAGACGTGTCACCAGATCGCCGCCGGCCTCACGATGCTGACCCAGCTGTTGTTCCAGCCGCTTCAGCTCGCCCCAGACCTGGCTCAATGCCAGCTCACCGCCCTGAGCATGGGCAATTCGCTGCTGGGCTGTCCCGATCAGTGCCCAGCGATCGAGCCGGACAATATTGGGCTGGCGCTCAACTTTTTTTGCCGGTCGGGATGTGTCCTGAGCAGTCAAGCGTCCGTGCAGCCGGGGCTGAGCGGGCGTCTCGGCCACACCGCCCGAACGGGTTTGCTGAATCTGCATCATGACTCCTTGCGCCTGACGTTATGGCATGTAGTTGAAGAGGCTCAATCCGTTAACCTTGGCAAATGCCTGCTGCTGCACTTGCAAGGCCATCAGCACATGGGCCTGCTGGGTAACGGCACTGGCATAGTCGAGGGACTCTATCTGATTGCTCACTTCCTTGCTATAGGTCCCCTTCTCGGTATGCCCCTCATCGACCTGATCAAGCAGGTTCATGCGAGCGCCGATGGTACTCACCATCTGGCTGATATCGTCCTGCAGCACCTTGCTGCGATCCAGCATGCTGCGCGCCTGATCGGCTGCATCGGGTGCTCCGCTCTCTATCGCAGCGACCATGGTATCGAGCTGCTTGAAGAAATCGCCATTGTCGATGAACAGCTTGTCTGCCGTCTGGTTGAGACCGACCGTGACCCCCTTGGCGATGCTGACCTCACGCACCAGAGCATCACCCTGATAGACGTAATCACCGCTGGCATTTTTCACGAGTGTGGTCTGATTGACCTGGCTACCCGCAAACAGGCTGGAGCCACTCTCGTTGCGCGCATTGGCCAGATCGAACAGCCCCTCCTTGATGACTCCGACTTCAGTCGCGATGGCGCGGCGATCATCTTCCGACAAGGAGCCGGTTGCCGCGGTCTGGGTCAGTTCGCGCAGCCGCATCAGCATATTGGTCATGGACTCCAGCTGGATTTCACCCTGAGAGAGCTGGCTTTTGGCGTTGGCGATGTTCTTCTGATACTGCTCCATCGCCACCTGCTCTTTCTTGAGTCCAAGCAGTTGCACGCTACCCACCGGATCATCCGAAGGCTGCAGAATGCGCTTGTTTGAGGAGATCTGGCGATCGAGGCGAGCATACTCGCCGAAACCGTATTGCAGGTTATCGAGCATGCTGAGCTGGATCTGGTTGGTACTGATGCGCATGGTCACTCCGTCAGAACATGTTCAGGATGGAATTGAAGAGCTGATCCGAGGTACTAATCACCTTGGCATTGGCCTGATAGACCTTGGTGTATGCCATGATTTTGACCCCCTCTTCATCGGTGTTGACCCCGCTGACACTGCTCAGCTTGGTAGCCAGCTGCTTCTCCATATTGGCATCAGCCTGCATGGTCGCCTTGGCCTGTCCGCTCTGCACCGCTATCCGACCAAGCAGAGCGCTGTAGGCGTCATACTGGCCATCTTTGATGGTGATGATCTCCTGCAAATTGCGGTTGTCGCCCTGCCCGCCCCCGGCCTTGGCAAAAGCGAGATGATCGCCGGTAAAGCCATCGGCAATCTTCAGGGTCCCGGAAGGGTTGAGCGGGTCGTAACTGAACAGGGGTTTGCCCGGGTCACCATTAAGGTCAACACCACCGGCCTGCTTGGCATTGAAGTCATCTGCCAGTTTCTTTGCCATCTGGTTGAGTTCGTCGCGCAGCGGGCGCAACACATTGACACGGTAATCAATCACTCCGGCCAGAGTACCGCCATGCAGAGCGGGTACTTCGAAAGTCTGCGGGCCAAAACTGAGGCTGAGCTTGTCACCGGCCAGCGAGAGCGTACTGCTGCTGCCAGCCAGTACCAGCGGCTGCCCCTGAGGCAGACTTAGCGAGAAAGAACCATCGCTCTGCCGGTTGACCCTCACTTCCATATAAGTGGAAAGCTCGCGCACGATCTGCTCACGACTATCTTCCAGGGCCGATGTATTGACCCCTTTGGAGGCCTGCTCGCTAATCTGCGTATTGAGTTCGGCAACCTGCTTGAGATAGCTGTTGACCTGAGAAACCGTGCTGTTCAGCTGATCGTCGATCTGCTTCTCCTGAGTCATCATGCTCTCGTTCAGCTGGCCATAGCGGTTCGCCAATGCACCGGCAGAGCTCACTATCTGGCTGCGCTGGGCCGGTGTTTCCGGGCTGTCGAGGGCCGCACTCAGTGAGGCGAAGAAGCTGTCCAGACCCTTGGCGATGTTCATCGACTCGCTGCCCAGAAGCTGCTCGGTGGTATTGATGTACTGATGGAACGAGTAGGAGGCCCCGGTCGCAGAGCGGCTGCGCCAATGCTGGGAAACCAGATACTCATCCGTGATCCTGCGAACACCGGTTACCTCTACCCCCTGGCCATTATCCAGCCGGCCGAAACCGGACAGGCTGCCCATCATGGCCTCCTGACGGCTATAGCCGATGGTATTGACGTTGGCGATATTCTGGGCGGTCACATTCAACGCGATCTGTGCCGCGTTGAGTCCGCTAAAACCGATATTGAGCAGAGACATCAGTCACCTTTCCTCATTTTTGCCGTGTTCAGAGGCTGACTGAAGGCAGTCAGGG
The DNA here is from genome assembly GCF_963866575.1 of Aeromonas sp. L_1B5_3. Lineage (NCBI taxonomy): Bacteria > Pseudomonadati > Pseudomonadota > Gammaproteobacteria > Aeromonadales > Aeromonadaceae > Aeromonas > Aeromonas sp. L_1B5_3. The sequence goes on along the minus strand of NZ_CAWMDN010000031.1, from coordinate 4,512 downwards.
TCTGTGATTCTGAAGCGACCGCCTGGTCGGCATTCTTTAATGTCGGCGCCAACTGACTGACCATCTGCTCTTTAAGGCCGATCCCGCCGCGCTTGACCAGGCTCATCGCCAGCTGACTGTCATACATATCGCGATAGAGATCCTGCCCCTTGATGAGCTTGTCATCCTCATCCTGCAGGGCATCACTGGCCGAGCGCATATGCTTGAGCACTGTCTGCAGAAAGCTCACTTCGAACTGACCGGCTACGGCATCGAGCGCGGCACGCTGATCCGGGTTGCTCTTGATCTGCTGAAGTTCATTGAGATCCTGATAGAAACCAGGTTCCGAAGTTATTCGGGTCATAAAGATCCTTAGATGACCACCAGCTCTCCCTCGAGGGCACCAGCCTCATCGAGCGCCTGCAAAATGGCCATAACATCATCGGGCGTTGCCCCAAGCGAGTTGACGGCCTTGACGATCACCTCAAGCGAAGTGCCATCAGGCCAGACAAACATGTTGTTTCGTTCGCGATCCACCTGGATCTTCGAGTTGGGGGTCGTGGTGGTCTGTCCGTTGGAGAAGGGATTGGGCTGGCTGACGGTCTGGCTCTCGCCAATGGTCACCGTCAGGCTGCCGTGACTGACCGCCGCCTTGTGCACCTTGACCCCCTGCCCCATTACCACGGTACCGGTACGGCTGTTGAATACCACCTTGGGTCGCTCCTGCCCCATGTCGACCTGCACGTCCTGCAGCAATGCCATGAACGAGATGCGCTGGCTCTCGTCACGGGGGGCTGCAATCTGAATGCGGCCAGCACTGACCGCTTTGGCAACCGGCCCCAGCTGGTGATTGATGGCCCGCTCCACATTGCGGGCCGTCTTGAAGTTGGGCTGATGCAGATTGAGCGTCACTTCGGGTTTGTCGGCAAAATTGCTGGCAACTTCCCGCTCAATGATGGCGCCATTGGGAATGATCCCCGCCGTCGGTACGTTGATGGTCACCGAAGAGCCGGATTGCCCCTCGGCCTTTACCCCGGCCACCACCAGATTGCCCTGTGCCACCGCATACACTTCACCATCGATACCGCGCAAGGGGGTCAACAGCAGCGAACCGCCACGCAGACTCTTGGCATCGCCAATCGAGGTGACGGTTACATCCACCAGCTGCCCCTTGCCAGCCAGTGCCGGCAGGGTTGCCTGCACAGATACCGCAGCGACGTTCTTGAGCTTGGGGTCGATATCATCCGGCAGCTGTACGCCAAACTGCTTGAGCATGTTGGCCATCGACTGACCGGTAAACTTCACCTGGCTCTTGTCGCCGGTGCCGGACAAACCCACCACCAGACCGTAACCCACCAGCTGGTTGGTGCGCATCCCCTGCACATCAGCAATATCAAGCAGTGACCGCTTGGCGGCAGGAGCGGCATTCGCCCACCATGGCAGGCAGAGGCAAAGCAGGGCGATAACCCATCTGTTCATGTAAGACCTCAAAACGGTGCAAATGCGGAGCTGAAGAAGCGCCCCAGCCAACCCATCTGGTTGCTGTCGGCAAGCGCACCTCGGCCGGCATAAGTGATGCGGGCATCGGCGATGCGCTGGGACGAGATACGGTTGCTCTGGTCGATATCCTCAACCCGCACCATGCCGCCCAGACGGATGTACTCATCACCCTGATTGAGACGGATCCACTTCTCGCCGCGGATACCGAGCACGCCGTTGGGCATCACTTCGGCCACCGTCACCGTGATGGAACCGGCCAGGGTATTCTGCTGGCTGGATGTCGCACCGCCATCAAAATCCCGGTCGGCACTGAGGGTTGCCCCCCAGTCAGGACGCAGTTTGCCACCGATGGAAGGGGCTGGCACATTCATGCTGCTGTTCTTGCTCATGCTGGTGTTGGCTTTCTTGCTCGACTGGGTACGCTCTTCCAGCACCACGGTCAGAATGTCGCCGATACGATAGGCGCGACGATCCTGAAACAGGGTCATCATGTAGTCGCCACGATAGAGACTGCCATCTTCCCCCCGGGCCGAGGCAGACTGCATGGGCCGTGAAGGCGCCCACTTCTCCTCGCCCGGCTCCGGAGCCTTGAGCTCATAGGTCGCGCAGCCACCCAGCAACAGCACGACCCACAGGTAACGCCACATCATCTTCATCATCACAGCGCTTGAGTGACAAACTTGAGCATCTGGTCGGCGGAAGAGACCACCTTGGCATTCATCTCGTAGGCTCGCTGGGTGGTGATCATGTCCACCATCTCCTCCACCACGTTGACGTTGGAGCTCTCCAGCGTGAACTGCTTGATGGCCCCCATCGCCTCTTCGCCGGGCACCCCTTCAATGGCTTCACCGGATGCACCGGTCGCGCGATAGAGGTTGCCACCGAGCGCCTCGAGACCGGCCGGGTTGGAGAAGTTGGTCAGGGTGATGCGTCCCAGCTCCACATTCTCCTGCTGACCCGGCAAGGTGGCACTCACGGTACCGTCGGTACCGATAGAGATCTTGGTAGCGTTGTCCGGGATCTGGATCTGCGGCTGCATCGGCAGACCATCGGCGTTGACCAGCATCCCTTCCGCATTGCGATGCCACTGACCATTGCGGGTGTAGGCAGTCTCGCCATCGGGGCGCTCGACACTGAAGAAACCTGCACCGACCACGGCCATATCCAGCTCCTGGTTGGTGTTCTGGAACTGACCCGGGGTAAAGACCTTCTGGGTACCGACCACACGCACACCGTTACCCATCTGGATGCCGATGGGCGAGAGGTTCTGCTGATCCTGTTGTGCCCCCGGCTGACGCTGCACCTGATAGAACAGATCTTCAAAGGCAACCCGATCACGCTTGAAACCAACCGTGTTGACGTTGGCCAGGTTGTTGGAAATGCTGGCCATCTTGGCATCTTGGGCCGACAGGCCCGTTTTGCTTACCCAAAGTGCTGCATGCATCTTTGTCTCTCCACCTGATTCATTCGGATGCCGAAGCACCTCTCAGCGGGACGATGCACCAAACTGCTCGTCCCGTTCATGATTAACCCTGACCGGAAATCAGCCGGGCTCCTTGTCTGGCCTGCTCGTCCGCTGTCTTCATCAGCTTGACCTGCAGCTCGAAGTTGCGGGTCAGCGACATGCTGCTGATCAGCTCGTCGACCGCATTCACGTTCGCCCCCTCCAGAAAACCGGAGGCCAGTACGACCTGCTCGCTGGTCTCGGCATCCCCACCCTGCCGGAGGCGGAAGAGGCCATCCTGCCCCTTGACCAGCTCGGCGGGATCCGGGTTGACCAGCTTGAGGCGTCCCACGTCGAGACGGGCACCGCCACCGGGCGGCGTGATGCTGAGCGAACCATCCTTGCCAAAACTGAGATCCCGATAGGCAGGAAGTACCATTTCCCCACCATCGCCCAACACGGGACGACCGTTGAGGGTCAACAGCCCGTCTGCATCGCTCTCCAGATTGCCGGCCCGGGTGTAGGCCTCTTTGCCATCTGCGGTCTGCACCGTGATAAAGCCTTCACCGCGAATGGCCACGTCCAGCTTGCGCCCGGTCTGCATCAGCGCACCCGGCTTGAAGTCGGTGCCGGCCATCTCTTCGCGAGCCATGACCCGACTGGGGTAACCATCACCGCTCAGGGCATAGGCTGACACCCGCTCGAAATCAGCACGAAAGCCGGCAGTGTTGACGTTGGCCAGGTTATTGGCCCGGATTTGCTGGGCCATCAGGGTATGTTGCGCCCCTGACATGGCGGTATAGATAAGCTTTTCCACGGGTCAGCCCTTAGAAGGAGTTGAAGAGAACCTGGGTCATCTTGTCAGCTGAGCTGATGGTCTTGGCGTTGGCCTGATAGTTACGCTGGGAGGTCATCAGGCTGACCAGCTCACCGGTCAGGTCGACGTTGGAGCTCTCGTAGGCCCCTGCCGTCAGCTGACCCATGGTGCCGGTCCCCGGCGCACCCAGCACCGGTTGACCCGAGCTGAAGGATTGCTGCCAGGTGGTGTTGTTGGTCTGCAGCAGACCGTTGGGATTGGCGAAGTTGGCCATCACCACCTGCCCCTGCTTCAGGCTCTGACCGTTGGTAAAGGTGGCGAAGACGCCGCCATCGGCATCCACCCGAACACCGGTCAAATCGCCCGCGGTATAGCCATTGGACTGGTTGCGAGTGGCATTGAAATCGGAGGCGTACTGACTGACTCGGCTCATATCCAGTTGCAGAGCAATTGGAGAGGCGCCCGCGGGTGCCAGCGCCAAATTGGCTGGAATGGTCGAAGCCCCCGTATCCAGCTTGCCGTCAGCGGTGAATTTCATCTTGGCCCCGCCAGCAGGGGTGATATCAGTGCCATTGAATGTGTAATGCACGGCCCACTCATTGGGTGCCGTTTTGACAAAATACTGGGTGACGGTGTGCTCAACCCCGAGCGAGTCATAGATCTTGCTGGATTGGGAGTAGCTGAAGCTGTCTGACTTGGCTGGATCGAAGGGGTGAAGAGCCGGATCGATCACGCTGGCATCCGCCTTCAGGCTGTCTCTTATACACATCTC
>NZ_CAWMDN010000030.1:0-1011 GCF_963866575.1 Aeromonas sp. L_1B5_3 | reverse complement strand
CTTATTATCTGAATTCCCGAACTTATCCTCGCCACGATGGGCCAGCTGACCATTGAAGCGCAGCCCCAACACGCCATCGATCAGTGAACCTGCGGTATAGGCATCAGTCTGGAAGCTGTTGCCGGCATCCTTGTTCTCCTGGAAGGTCGAATCAGCGTGTACCGAGCCCTGCCAGGCCAGACCGGTAGTCTTGCGGGTAATGACGTTGATCACGCCACCCATAGCATCTGAACCATAACGGGATGACATGGGGCCACGCACGACCTCAATCCGCTCAATAGCCTGTAGCGGTGGTAACCAGCCCTGCTCGATACCGGGTCCATCGCTATTGGGGCGAGTACCACGGCTATCCACCTTTTTGCCATCAACCAGCATCAGGGTGTATTTCGAGCCCATACCGCGAATGCTGATATCACTGCTGCTGCCACCACCGGTCACTACCACACCGGGAACATCCTTCAGGGCGTCAGTCACATCGCGATAGGCGCGCTTCTCCAGCTGTTCGCGAGTAATGACGGAAATAGAGGCTGCGGAATCCTCAATTTTTTGCTGAAAACCCGAGGCGGTGACAACCATCACTTCCTGTTCGGAAGCTACGGCGTGAATAGAGAGAAGAGAAGAGAACCGATCAGCAAGGCAAGCTTGCTTGGTTGTATTGTTGTCATGATTTGGCCTGAACGTTTCAAGTAGGAAAGTGGCGTATTCCCTTACTTCACTCGTTACAAGACCCGGCCTCCTGCCGGGGACGGTGATTAATAAATGCTTATTTGAAACGCAACTTATTAATCGGTCTGGATTGTAACGACCAGGACAAGATCAATCAAACAATAACCATTATCATTTGTGTAATTACAGTTAAACCTGCTCAGATGCGAAGCATCAGGCAAGATGGTTTATAACATCATGATTTATAATGATAAGTTTACTTACAGGAGAGATGGGCAGGAGCAGGTTGCAAAACTGTGCTGATAACAACAGACCAGATGCCTGGATTTCAGGCAATAAAAAACC
>NZ_CAWMDN010000029.1:0-244 GCF_963866575.1 Aeromonas sp. L_1B5_3 | reverse complement strand
AAGTGAAGCGAAGCGAAACGCGCAGCAACCCCCCGACCGAAGGGAGCGGGGGCGTAGGCCGAAGGCCGGAGGGTGAGAACCAAGCGAAGCGCAGGTTACACCTTGCTCCATGCCAAACCACCGCGCAAATACCATAATAGCACATCTCCATGCAAGCACCGAACAGCCACCCACCCGGCCCGCTCGCTGCGCTCTCGGCCCGACCGCCCAAGGGCGGTAGCAGCTGTCTCTTATACACATCTCC
>NZ_CAWMDN010000028.1:0-3993 GCF_963866575.1 Aeromonas sp. L_1B5_3 | reverse complement strand
ACGAAGGTGCTCTCGGGCAACGCCCCCACCTTGACGGTAAATTGCAATCCGGTGCTTTGTGCCATGATCTGCTCCTTATCCTGCCTGTCCGCTGCCGGATCCAATCACGACGCCACCGCAATCAACCGCAGTACCGGTGACGGCGATGGGTTTGCCGTTGACCTGCACCGAGCCGACCCCACCGGCAATGGCGCGGGGATGAGGCGGGTTGTTGGGCTTGTCATGGGGCGCTAGCGGATCGCCCTGACGGACCACAGGTTTACCATCGAGGAAAACATCAGGGCTGGCGGCTATCACCGGGGTCGGTGGAAAGCCATCGTGGTCGGTGCCGATGTCACCGAGCAGTGCAATGGAAGGACACATAACTGAAACCTCTTGTGTGCTTTGCCATCACTCCGCCCCGAATCTGAAAACAGGGGGATGGCAAAACATAAAAGCTCCGGCAGCCAACGGCTGGCCGGAGAAAACGCGGGCTGATAGGCCGGTTGCACACCGGCCAGACAGTACAAGATTTACTACAAGGAATTCCAAAATAAGAAAGGGAGGCTTAGGCCTCGATAGGCGCACGCCAATCGTCAGCACCAGAGGTACCGGCAACGGTGTGCTCCCAGTCAATCTTGCGGTAAGCCAGAGAAACCTGGATCAGCTGGGTGAAGTCAGACTTCGCAGGATCCTGGCAATGCGGCATCTGGCAGTCGATGTCAACGATGGTGGCATCGGTCAGCACGGTGGAGAAGAAGTGCTCCTGCTTGCCTTCAACGGAGGTGCGGTACCACTTCAGGGTTACTTTCGGCAGCATTTCGCCGGAGGCCAAGGAGTTGTACATCAGCGGTACGGCTTTGTTCAGGGCAACGGTGAACTTGAACGGCTTGTGGACACGCTGACCAGCCGGCTGACCGGATTGCGGGTCGGTCGGGACAGTCACAACGTGCTGGAACTCTTGTACCAGCATTTCGTCTTCGTGACCTTCTACGAAGATGTTGCCGACGGAATCAGAGGTGAAGGCACCGGCAGTGATGTTGCCCTGAGTTTTACCTTCAATGCTGATATAACATGGAGTTGGCATGTGTATGCTCCTAAATAGATTGGTTAAATGAGATAGCACTCGCCCAATCTTTAAGCAGTGACCATGCCACTTCACTTAATTCTTATTTATCATGAAGTTAGGTGAACGTCTATTTTCTACACCTCATTTCTCCGCAATACTTTGCTTCAATCAGACAAATCCGCTAATAAAAGTGGCGCCTTGAGTGATTACGTTCACTTACTGCGCAAGTTATTGCCTCCTGCAGATCGATTGCACCATAGACTGTTGTTGATTATGTATTCTTACTTTCTCGACTCTGCTATTGACGTAATAGCGATCCTAACTTGTTTAGGCTATCCGCTCCTTTCATGAAAAGTGTGATCGCACGCGGGTGCGAGGCTCATAAACGCAGCCATTCTGTAACTTCATGCTGGCATTACTCGTCCTCATGCTTTTAAGTCTCTCCTCCAAGACGTGTGTGGCTGAACAGGTAAATACATACCTTGTCTTGCTCTTCCTAGAGCAGCTCATCTTCACCAGTTGGTGGGTCAATTATCCCCTTCTGGGTTTAAGAGCACGGGTGAGCTGGTTTGGCTTCCAGCAACTGACGAATTGCTTTAAAGCTCCGTACTGCAGCCTTGGTGGCGACAATATTAACCAGCCAACCAGGCAGATTATCACCGGGATTTGTATAGCTCTGAAGACGGATCAGAGTTGAGCCATTTGGCTGTGGTATCGCTTCCCATACCCCTTTACTGATGCTAATCCGCTTTAATCCCACATGTGGCACCAGCACATCGGGAACAGCCCAAACCTTTAAACTCAGTGTGCAATCCACCGCTCGGGTCAGCAGAGAGCGAGTGATCAACTCCCGGTCTTCTAACGGCCAAGGAGCAGAAAGCAAGGTGTAGACAATATCCTCATTGGCGGATGGTCGTGCGAGCAGCCGCACTTCACGGCTTTCTGGCAACCAGACTTGATGGTTTTCGGTATCCGTAACACATCGAGTAAAGTCAATGGTGAGGCAGTCACCAGCATCTCCAGCCTCATCTCCACAAACGAGCCCGGCGGATGGGGGCGGACCCACAGGGTGACCCCCTCATCTTGCTGCTGGAGTAACCATGTTTGTGCCCAGCAGCCTTGAGCAAAGAGTAATAGGGCTATAAGCCAGTGTTTACGCATAGATGTTACAGCCCGAATAGACCCATTTAGAGGCTAGGCTGCGTTCTCAAAATGCTGGTTTTCTGTCCACCAATAGTTCCCGTAAGTAACGAAGGCAGAAAGCCAGCTTGATAAAAGCAGCAAAACTTCCCGCCAGCTTTTCATACCTCGTTGAGAATCGGCGAAACTTCTTCAGCCATCCGAAGCACCGTTCGACCACATTTCTCCTACGATAACGAACTTTGTCTAACACCAGTGGGCGCCCCTTATGGTGCCGTTGCTGGTCGCTGCGTTACGGGATAACCGCTTTTATCTTTCTGCGCCGGAGTTCTGCCCGCAGAGCCCTGCTGCTATAGGCCTTATCTGCGGCAAGATAAGTTGGCCTAGTGGGATAACGGCCTGATGAAGTAGGGATCCTTACCATGGCCAACGCACTTGACGCATACCTGATTTCCGCTGATTGCCCCGGCGAATGGCAGCACCCCAGCGGTAAACCATTACCATCAGTGACCAAGTGAATTTTGCTGCCAAAACCACCACGAGAGCGACCAAGAGCTTGATTAACCGGAATGTTTTTTACGCGCTCCGGCAGCATCTTTTGATGCCCTGACATTGGAGCCGTCAATGCACCACAGGTCGAAGTCGATAAGCCCTTCTTCATTGAGATACAGTTGCAGCGCAGCAAGGATGGCATCGATACGACCTGTACTCAGCCAACGTCGAAAGGTGTTATAGACCGAGCTCCCTGGGCCGAAACGTTCTGGCAGATCTCGCCAAGGTGCGCCGATGTGAAGTATCCAGAGAATGCCATCAAGCACTTGGCGTGGCTCACGAGTAGGGCGTCCGCTTATGCGGCGGCATAGAAAAAGGGGCTCGATAAGCCCCCATTGCGCATCGGTCAACTGGTAACGACGGGACACTGCATAGGTCTTAAGCTGTTGAGAAGATTTGAGATTATATATTCATCACTTTAAGAACACAGCCTAGCCTCTATCTTGCGTAGCGCATCCAACATGATCGGCGCTGTTAGCTCTGCTACTGGAACTAGCCCAAGATCAGGAAAAGCATCAGCTTCCAAAGACTCTATAACCCGCTGGGCATGGATTGGACTCCAGCGAGCTAGCTGACTCTCGTGCCACTCCATAGCAATGACCTCAAAGCTGTTCTCGCTGGCAAGCCGGCTGGCCACCTTGCTCTGCTTTCGGGCAAGACTTGGATCGATGCCATCAGCCAGCAGCCTTCGTGCTTCCTCTCTCTTAACCCTTGCTTCTTTCAAGGAAACCTCTCTGGATAGACACCTAGCGCCAGGACCTTCTCCTTTCCACCAAAGCGGAACTTGAGGTGCCAGTACTTCCCCGATGAAGTTATAAGTAAAAAGAGTCCCTTTTCATCAGACAGCTTCTGCAGCTTACCAGTGAACTTGGCTTGTCGAGCTGCGGTATCAGATAGCGGCATAGGGGGATCTCCCGATTCAATTGGGGGTACTTTTTATCCCAGTGGGAACATGTACCCCCAAAAGTACCCCCAAACTCGGGGGGGGGGGATGTCATGAGGCCTTATGATAGATGAGAGACAACAAAAAACCCGCAAAGCCTTTAGCTATGCGGGTTTATAGACTGTATGAAACTATGTTTGTATGGAGATTGTATTCACCTGACAGTTGCCCACAAAAGGGAGTGGTCATACGGGCTTCAAACCGGATAACAAAACGGTACCCCTACCGTGTTATCCGGAGTCACCGTATGACCACCAACGGAGAAAGTAGCACGTCGCAAACTCAGCCTGCTAGAGCTCGCCAAAGAGCT
>NZ_CAWMDN010000027.1:0-4328 GCF_963866575.1 Aeromonas sp. L_1B5_3 | reverse complement strand
CTAACTTTGCAACAGTGCCGTTGCGGGCAACTTCAGCAGCACGTAGGGGACTTCCGCGTTTCCAGACTTTACGAAACACGGAAACCGAAGACCATTCATGTTGTTGCTCAGGTCGCAGACGTTTTGCAGCAGCAGTCGCTTCACGTTCGCTCGCGTATCGGTGATTCATTCTGCTAACCAGTAAGGCAACCCCGCCAGCCTAGCCGGGTCCTCAACGACAGGAGCACGATCATGCGCACCCGTGGCCAGGACCCAACGCTGCCCGAGATGCGCCGCGTGCGGCTGCTGGAGATGGCGGACGCGATGGATATGTTCTGCCAAGGGTTGGTTTGCGCATTCACAGTTCTCCGCAAGAATTGATTGGCTCCAATTCTTGGAGTGGTGAATCCGTTAGCGAGGTGCCGCCGGCTTCCATTCAGGTCGAGGTGGCCCGGCTCCATGCACCGCGACGCAACGCGGGGAGGCAGACAAGGTATAGGGCGGCGCCTACAATCCATGCCAACCCGTTCCATGTGCTCGCCGAGGCGGCATAAATCGCCGTGACGATCAGCGGTCCAATGATCGAAGTTAGGCTGGTAAGAGCCGCGAGCGATCCTTGAAGCTGTCCCTGATGGTCGTCATCTACCTGCCTGGACAGCATGGCCTGCAACGCGGGCATCCCGATGCCGCCGGAAGCGAGAAGAATCATAATGGGGAAGGCCATCCAGCCTCGCGTCGCGAACGCCAGCAAGACGTAGCCCAGCGCGTCGGCCGCCATGCCGGCGATAATGGCCTGCTTCTCGCCGAAACGTTTGGTGGCGGGACCAGTGACGAAGGCTTGAGCGAGGGCGTGCAAGATTCCGAATACCGCAAGCGACAGGCCGATCATCGTCGCGCTCCAGCGAAAGCGGTCCTCGCCGAAAATGACCCAGAGCGCTGCCGGCACCTGTCCTACGAGTTGCATGATAAAGAAGACAGTCATAAGTGCGGCGACGATAGTCATGCCCCGCGCCCACCGGAAGGAGCTGACTGGGTTGAAGGCTCTCAAGGGCATCGGTCGACGCTCTCCCTTATGCGACTCCTGCATTAGGAAGCAGCCCAGTAGTAGGTTGAGGCCGTTGAGCACCGCCGCCGCAAGGAATGGTGCATGCAAGGAGATGGCGCCCAACAGTCCCCCGGCCACGGGGCCTGCCACCATACCCACGCCGAAACAAGCGCTCATGAGCCCGAAGTGGCGAGCCCGATCTTCCCCATCGGTGATGTCGGCGATATAGGCGCCAGCAACCGCACCTGTGGCGCCGGTGATGCCGGCCACGATGCGTCCGGCGTAGAGGATCCACAGGACGGGTGTGGTCGCCATGATCGCGTAGTCGATAGTGGCTCCAAGTAGCGAAGCGAGCAGGACTGGGCGGCGGCCAAAGCGGTCGGACAGTGCTCCGAGAACGGGTGCGCATAGAAATTGCATCAACGCATATAGCGCTAGCAGCACGCCATAGTGACTGGCGATGCTGTCGGAATGGACGATATCCCGCAAGAGGCCCGGCAGTACCGGCATAACCAAGCCTATGCCTACAGCATCCAGGGTGACGGTGCCGAGGATGACGATGAGCGCATTGTTAGATTTCATACACGGTGCCTGACTGCGTTAGCAATTTAACTGTGATAAACTACCGCATTAAAGCTTATCGATGATAAGCTGTCAAACATGAGAATTCGCGAATGAACAAGCTCCAACGCGAGGCCGTGATCCGAACCGCGCTCGAACTGCTTAACGACGTGGGCATGGAAGGTCTAACGACGCGCCGACTGGCTGAGCGCCTCGGGGTGCAACAGCCAGCGCTCTACTGGCATTTCAAGAACAAGCGTGCGTTGCTCGACGCACTTGCCGAAGCCATGCTGACGATAAATCACACGCATTCGACGCCAAGGGATGACGACGACTGGCGTTCGTTCCTGAAGGGCAATGCATGCAGTTTTCGACGGGCGTTGCTCGCTTATCGCGATGGCGCGCGTATTCATGCCGGGACGCGGCCAGCCGCGCCGCAGATGGAAAAAGCCGACGCGCAGCTTCGCTTCCTTTGCGATGCTGGCTTTTCGGCAGGTGACGCGACCTATGCGTTGATGGCAATCAGCTACTTCACCGTCGGCGCTGTTCTTGAGCAGCAAGCTAGCGAGGCAGACGCCGAGGAGCGGGGCGAAGATCAGTTGACCACCTCAGCGTCTACGATGCCGGCGCGCCTACAGAGCGCGATGAAAATCGTCTACGAAGGCGGTCCGGACGCGGCATTCGAGCGAGGCCTGGCTCTCATCATCGGCGGTCTTGAAAAAATGAGGCTCACTACGAACGACATTGAGGTGCTGAAGAATGTTGACGAATGACAGGGGGCGGCAGGTGCGGAGGGCGCGGTTGCTTCGTCATATGAAGCAAAGTCACCTAGCTGAATTAATGGGTGTGGATCAGGCAACCGTGTCGCGCTGAGAGCGGGGCACCCTTGCATTGTCGGATGGGAGGTGGTCAGCGGTTCTTCAATTGCTTACCGGGCCTTCCGATTCATCGTACGACGCTGCGCTGAAGCGTCTGGTGCAATCCTCCGCCCACAAAGTCCATCTGGTAGCGACCGGACACATTGTTTGCTCGCGGCATCTCCGGCCAGGCAAAGGGAATTGCGGATTGACCTAGCCGAACTCCTTGGTAAATCGCTGCGTGTTTATGCGTCCCCGAGATAGTTGCGGCCGACTCTGCGCTTAATGGGCTCGGTTGGCATGAGGGGCGGCTGGGGTCACTCGAGGTGGATACCGGCCCGAACTGGAGCGAGGAACTTCCATACTGCCAAGGCGAATGCTGTGGGAGCGCATCATGCTCGCTGATGGTAGCCCGGCACTACTTGTTACCACCACAGCTTAATGCGAAGGGTGCTCCTGTTCTTGTGCATATTTTATGCGCTGCTGATTGTGCATCGAACTGATAACCTCAACGGGTCTGCTTTGTAGTTCACCACACCCCTGACGCGCGCGTGCCGGATAAGCAGAACTATGGTGCCGATGGATGTCAGGAACACTCGGCCTGGTTCGTAACTAGGTCGTCCTGCGCGATCCTGCGGCTAGGGCCGGAATCGTGCTCGCCAGTCAGGCGCTGATGAAGCCTATGCAGATGAGCGTGAAGATCAGGACGATCTGCAGGCGTTACGAAAAGAAGGGGGCGAGCCATAGGAGTAGGCGTCACAACACAAAAGTGGTGAATCTGTCCGGCGGAGTGATCAGGCAGTCAGCATGGCGTTTCGCGCCGAAGCGGGCTGAGTTCGGGACTGTCGGTCGGAGTCCAGATGGCAGGGCTTGCCGGGATCGACGCCCTTTGGCGCAAATTGGCACAAGCCAATCCGTGCGGCGTGAAGGTATTTCGCGTCGGAGTGACACTATTCGACCTGACGCCAGCCAGCTTGATTTGCTGTTCGACGACGATGCCGGGCGGCAACGCAGGGAACGGGCATCAGCAGCGATCGACGGACTCATTGCGCTCTCGGGGCGCACCGTCATCAGCCTGAGCGAACGGAAGCCACCGGCTGGCGGACATGTCGGCGGCAAGATTCCCTATACGCGGATACCGAGTTGAGAGGATTTCGGGTGATGAGCTGGAAGCGGAGCCTGAAGGTCGGCGATCTCGACGACGGCCAGAAACTGGAAATGACCTGCGTGCGCTGCTGCCATGTCCACTACCTGACGCCGGTGATGGTGATGGCCTCGCCGGAGCGGGAATTTCTTAACCTCGACGAATTTAGACGATCGGCGGGCGAGGGGATGTCGTGGCAAGGTCCGCCTTGCGCTGCTCCGCAAGGGCGACACCAGCGGGTTCGTCGGCGGCCACGCCTAGCGCGACCGCAACCAAGCGTCGAAAAAGTATACGCTCGTCACCCGCCGTCTCCTGTGCTGAGAGTCTCAGGCCGATCGGCCGGCAGGGCTCAATGTCAGCAAACGCGTGATGAGCGGTGGCCTTCAACAGTGATAAGGCGGCACCAGAGAAAAATCACTCAGGGTCAATGCCAGCGCTTCGTTAATACAGATGTAGGTGTTCCACAGGGTAGCCAGCAGCATCCTGCGATGCAGATCCGGAACATAATGGTGCAGGGCGCTGACTTCCGGTGCCAGCAGATATTTTGGCAGTTTGCCTTGGATCAGAGCCATCTGACGCAGGGCTAGTGCAGCCGGATAGTCAATAGCTACCGGCAGCGGTGCGGACTGTTGTAACTCAGAATAAGAAATGAGGCCGCTCATGGCGTTGACTCTCAGTCATAGTATCGTGGTATCACCGGTTGGTTCCACTCTCTGTTGCGGGGGCACTGTTGCAAATAGTC
>NZ_CAWMDN010000026.1:0-5937 GCF_963866575.1 Aeromonas sp. L_1B5_3 | reverse complement strand
TTCGGAACAGCTATTTAGTAACTGGGAATTGTTTGAATAACGCGCCATATTTCTTATCAAAATAATCCATTCCATATTGGCGATCTATCGCTACTTTCTTGTCATACCAATCATCAGTCACAACTTCGGCAATACCACGAGCAAGCAGAATATCTGGCTTAACATTTAACCTATCTCCCTTGAGCAACACCTCAATAGCCGCCTGGCGCTAGGCCAAAATAGAGCCAGCTACGGCGGTCATAACGCCCCTCAACAGAGTAGACCTGGCGCATCTGTTGCTCCAGATTGGCAGGCAAGTCCACCTTTATACGGTAGCGCTTGCGATCATGGAAGGAAACCATCTCAATCACAGCTTTATCGGGGATGGGAACACCGTCGGTAGGTAGGCAGGCCACCACCACCCGCCCAATAATAACGTTGCACCTTGATTCTATCGGCAAGTAGACCTCCAGCTCCGCCACCGGCCAAACGGTCGGCATAAACTTGTTTCCCTCTAAGATAGAACTCGGTCTTGGTGTTCTTAGTAAGATCTATATTACTGCCTGTACCATAATCCCAAGCAAACTGAGGCAAAGGTTGTGGCGCCGCGCAGGCCATCAATGAAAGGCAAAAAACCGATAATGCGACGATAGATTTCATCTCTGCGTTGGTACATCCTGCTCTAGATGGGAGAGATCCATGGTCTCAAGCGCCTTCATATTATCAATGTATCGGCGGCGCAGAGCTGTAATTGCCTCTAGCGTGAGCTGCCGCGGGAGGATATTTGGTGATGTTGGTTTGGTACCCTTAGCCGGCACTTTCAAGCTCCATGGTATTACCTTACTGAGTCAGTATCCGTCTTGGGTTGGGCGACGCGGTAAGCATCCATGATCGGGGCCCAGTCCATGCCCACGGGAACGGGGTACTGTTGATAGACTTTGCTGTACTTCGCATCAAAGTCTGCCCAAGCATTTTTATACTGACTGGAGAGCGGGAAGCGCTTGTCAAAGGGATCATCCGTTACTTCTTTGGCTATTCCCCTAGCCAACAGGATATCGGGCGTGGCTCTGATACTGGTTAAAAAGGCCTCAACATAACCACCTGTCGCCATGCCTAAGCCAATATTATCCCGCCTCTCTTCTCGCAACTCCTTGCCCACTTTTACCCGGTAACGCTGTGCGATCATGCTTTCCAGTTCTGCTGGCAATGTAAGGCTGATGCGATAACGTTTCTTGTCATGAAATGAAACCCACTCAATGTCCACCTGATCAGGTATTGGGCGGGTTGTGTGGCTTCCTTTTGAGATACGCCAACGATAGTCTTTTTCTTTGAGCGCTTCCGCGCCAAAAAATCCGGCAGAACCATTGGTCGAGGCATCGACCAACTTACCTTGGCGATAAAATAGAACTTTAGTCACCCAGAGCTCATCAGAGTTCGAGCCAACCATATGCCACCACTCCAAATTTTGGGTAGATGTGGGTGCTGCCTGACAAGCTGCCATGAGCGGTAATAGTAGAAGTAGTAATAGAATCCGACGCATTAATAACCTCCCTTTTTGTTACCGGTGATCTGACGCACCTCTTTGTCCCCAACAGTGTTGGGCGTATTAACCAGTCCAGTATCGGCGCTGTAGTGCAGATAACCCAGTCGCAGTTGTTGATACACCTCGGAAGGTAAGGCGCGGGCCAAGTTGACGATATCCTTACGGCGTTTTGCCGCATCCACCCATTGCTTATCGAGAACAGCAAGATCGACAGTAGGGTTCGAAATGGCACTGTTAAGCATTAAATCTCGACGACTGGGGTCCCACTCAATAAAGGGAACTCCGGCATCTCGTGCCGCTTCTACCATCATGTGCAGCGGTATACGCGAATACTCCCCCTCCACCACACGATGTAACACCACATCCACCGTCATTTTTTGCTCTGACGCGTCTTTACCCACAGTGGGAAGACGGCGAGGGCGCACATTCAGATACCCGGACACAGTCGGACTACTGTGCGTTTGGAGCAACTTGAACCCCTTAGCCCACCCCTGCTCTGAGCGCATTCGGGCATAGGCTGTGGCATCACGATATGCCTTCGAACCGGTGATCTCACTACGAACCCACTCATCGGAACGAAAGGTGGCGATCACAGTATTTTCGGTGATCACGGGTGAGGCATAATTAGGGTCTCGCAGGCTCCAGCGACTGTAATAGCCACCCCCGACATCAGAGTGAGCACCGGGAATGATGACTTCGGTAAAGTTGTCTGCAATATCGGTTCCAGCTGCATCGTCAGTGATACGGGTCAGGTCGAAGTGAAAACGCCACTCATCGGCAGCAACGATATGCACCACTCGTTCGGCACAGTCAGGATCCAGCACCACGCTGCGTTTGCCCCACAAATATGAGCTGACCACTGTATCAAACAACCCAACAAACTGGATGCGCACATCATCACGACTCGCCCAGTCAAAGCCCTCTTTCAGACGGATTTCGGGGGAATTCGCAATGGCCTCGACCAAAGGATGATCACCCTTCTTGTCAATACGGTTAACAAACTGGCGAGCTGCAGAGGCGCCGCGGCTAAAGCCAAAAACATCGAACTCGACCTTATGGATACATTCGATGGTGGACAGTATTCGCTCCAGTTGTTTTGTGACCTCTGCAACAATTTGGGTTTGACAAGCCTGCTCAACACGAGCAGCACTGGAGGTGTCCCCCTTGTCTGCGGCAAGGCCCGCTTTCGTATCACTCTGCCCTTGGGTAGTACCTATACCTTCAACATAGACAGCCACATTCAACTCTGATTTTGTTGGACGTTGGTAGAGATCATGAGCCTTGCCAATATTGGTGATATCGTTCTTCTCACTGTTATTGAGCTTAGGGGGCAACGCATCATTAAAGCATTGCTCCAGCAAGGTTTCCTGCTCCACTGGGGAGCAGGAGGCCAATGCAGCCTCCAGGGCTGGCTGACCCTCTTGATGCTTGAAGGTGTTGTTGGCGGTGCCATCAAAGAACACACCGATGCGCAGGATATTCAGCTGATAGCCCTTTACCTCAATCACGTAGGAGTGTTTGGTGATAAAGCGCGGCGGCTGGGCCTGACCGACTTTGTGTCCTTCCGGTAGCGGCTGTTCAGGGTCAGTAAGGCAAAGGTCGCCAGTAGTTACTTTGACATGCTCGCGCTTTACATCGTCGTGACCGAAAAGTTTGTCGGTATAAGCGTGAACCTGGCTGGTTTCGCCCTCTTTCAGCTCTTCACGGGACTGAGCTGCTTTAAGCCAGGGCTTGGTTTCCAGCTTGACGGTCACCGGCCCCACTGCAAAGCCCTCCACCAACGTCGGACCATTTTGTAGCGTCACCGTCTTAGCAGTGCCGGTGGCATCAGTCAACGTGGCTTTCAGCCCTTGGAATGACTGGTTGTGCTCATCACGAACATCTATTTCAATCCAGCAATTATTCTTCTCGCAGGGAATGCAGTGAGGACTAATCCCCCCGGCAGCATGCTGTTCTTTCGGCTCTTTTTTGCCGTAACCGAAGCAGCTCAATAAAGAACCTGATTTATCTTTTGAGGATTTATATTGATAAGGGTATGCATTTGCAGAAGGGGTGGCGGTAACACGGCTATTTTCAACCCTCTTGATAAATACAATGTCATTTCCTTTATCAGTGCGACCATACACCTCAGCCGAAGCAATGTTTTCTGCACTAACACCGCCTTTAGCAAGCCATTCGCCCTGGTGTTTAAACCTCTCTGCAGTACTCTGGAGCGAGCTATCTTTATTCTTTTTGCTGGTATAACTTAAGCTGTGGTACGCATTAAAAAAACGAGCATCCGGTATAATTTCATAAATGTAGATAAAGTCCTGCTTGCTCATGAGCAAACCATCTTTAGCCCAATGCTTTTTCAGGAATTCAAGATTATCTGAGGTTGCAAGAAATGCAGATGTCCCTTTTTTGCAGCTACTGCCATTCACATGACGATAGATATCATCATCAGTTCCACTAATTGGCATCCCATTGCTAAATACCTCATCTGGGCTTCTTAAATCGCTCCGGTAAACCCGTGTGGGAAGATTGCTTAATTCATTTTTGGGCATTACGCGGCTCCTATCAATTCAGGATGTTTGCTCAGCCAGTTATTTACCTGCGCCATCTCTTCGTCGTTAAGCATCAAGGGTGCTCTGATGGCATCGAGCGACATGCGTGCCTGCAAAGAGATCGCCCCGGCCACAGCGCCATCGCGAACATCACCTTCCAGCCCAGCTTGATTGGCTTGTTTGAGCACACGCGCAATGGCTGCCTCCGGGTTAGGATGACGCATCATCATATCCTCCATCCGTTGCCAGAAGTGGCGAGAGAGGATGTAGGCGTGACGGCTTTCGTCATAAAGTGGCGCCAGGTGGTGAGGCTGAATGCGAAACCAGGGGGCTTGGCGAGGGGTAAATTCGGTATCCGGCGTGCGTTGCCACACACTGTCGGTGGCCCACAGGCTTGAGCAGGGCCCCAGCACATCATCAAGCTCCTGCTGGCTCATGGTGGCCAGCATCTTGGGAAAGACCCGGCTATCGGCATAGCGCAGCCACATCACCTCTCCTTCAAAGGCCACTTCTATCAGGCTTTGCCAGTGCTGCAGGACGACATCAATAGTGGCATCGCTCGCGACATATAAGCCTCCCAACTGTGGGTGGGCAGCAATAAACTCGGGAGTCGGAGATGGGAATAGCCAAGGACCTTGTTCTGCTTGGTCTGCAAACGCAGTGCCGGCAAACAAGGGAATAGCGTTTGCGCCACCATGGTTGCAGTAGTCCGCCACCGCGGTGGTATCGAGTGCAGCATCGACGATAGCAAACAGTTTGCCGGGATATTGGCTGCGCCATTCTTGAAAAGTCATGCCTTACCTCCTTGGGCAAAGGGGCAGGGTTTCACCAGCGGAGCCATAGACTCCATGCTTTTTTGAATGGCGCTCGCAGGGATAGTGGCAGGCGGTGCGGGTGGTACCTGGACTGCGCCAGGCAAGTTAGGCATCTGACCTGCCCACCCAGAGCCTGCTCCTGGGCTCCCCCCGGAGTTCATCTTGATGGAGCCACCGCTTAGCGTGACGCCACCGGAGTCGAGTTTCACAAAGCTGCCGCCGACCTTGAGGGTCAACTCGGCGCCGGCCTCCATCACGATCTTCATGCCAGCCTTGTGATGCACCTCCTGACCAGCATCAACCAGCAGGGATTGACCCAGCTTCTGGTGCATAGAGGCATCCACCGTCAGCGAATAGTCCGCCTTGATATGGTCGCGCTTCTCACCCTCCACCGTCAGGTGGTCGTTGGCCTTGATGCGGGTGACACGCTCATTGTCGATGTCGGCGTGTTGGTCGTGCTTGATATGCCAAGCCGCATCGTTTTCTATCAGCACATTCAGGTCTTTCTGACCGTGGATGTAAATCTCTTCCTGTCCCGCCTGGTCTTCGAAACGCAGCTCGTTAAACCCCTCGCCCTTGTGGGTTTCGGTGCGCAGCACGGTGCGGGTCTTGTTGGCGGGCAGCTCGTAAGGTAGCCGGTTGGTGGCGTGATAGGTACGCCCGGTCACGATGGGCTGGTCGGGGTCACCTTCCAAAAAGCTCACGATGACCTCATGGCCGATACGCGGGATGGCCATCATGCCGTACTGACCGCCGGCCCAGCACTGGCTCACCCGTACCCAGCAGGAGCTCTGGTCGTTACTTGAGCCGTAGCGGTCCCACGGGAACTGCAGCTTCACCCGGCCGTGCTCGTCGCAGTAAATCTCCTCCCCATCAGGCCCCACCACGATGGCGATTTGCGGGCCATCCACCATCGGCTTGTAGGGCGCCTCGGGGCTGCCGATGCGGGCGCGCCAGGTGGTACTCGCTTTCACTACACCAAATTCGTTGTGGTAAACGGTCGGGCCGCTGCCGCCCTCCTCTTCCAGCGCTTGGGGCTGCTCACCGGTGTGGCGGA
>NZ_CAWMDN010000025.1:0-2783 GCF_963866575.1 Aeromonas sp. L_1B5_3 | reverse complement strand
CTTATTATCTGAATTCCCGCTTTAGCATGCGCATGATGCCACTGCCCCACGTACTGACACCGAGTTATCCCAAGCGGCAAAGCAGGGGGATGGACGAGCCCAGTATGAGCTGGCCAAACGCCTGGCGAGCAAGCCCGATTACCCCAACGCCATGCACTGGATGCAGCAGGCCGTCGAGCAGTCTGGCCCCTTGGCCGCCGATAAAAAGATCCGCGCCAGCGCTGCTTGGCAAGTGGGTGACTGGTATCAGGCCGGACTAGGTGAGCCCAAAAATCCAGTGCAGGCTACTCAGTGGTGGCAGCGTTCAGCTCGTCTTGGTAACACCAACGCCAGCTATCGGCTGGGCCTGATGTGCCAGGAGCAGCATCAAGGCAAACTGGTGAGCGAATGCCTCGATTGGTTCGAGCAGGCAGCTAAGCAGGATCATGCTGAAGCACAGTTGATCCTAGCCCGCTGGTACAGCACCCAACCGGGTGCAGATACGGACGCCATCAAGTGGCTTGAGCAAGCCGCAGAACTGGGTAACCGTGATGCCCAGTACCTGTTGGGTCAGCGATATGTGCAAGGTAAAGGGGTCGTCAAACGACCAGACCTCGCCCAGCGCTGGAACGACAAGGCTGCGGCTCAACAGCAACGGGATGCGTTGTTACTGCAAGCCAAGCAGGCCTCACCCACCCATGCTTTCGCTACCTATCAGCGCGCTGCCAATGCGGGTTCTGCCGAGGCAGAGCTCTGGCTTGGCATGGCGTATCTGGCCGGGGAGCAGGTATCAGCCGACCCCGCTTTGGGACGTTACTGGCTGGAGCTGGCTGCTGGGCACGGCTCCCATGAAGCCGAGTACCAACTGAGTTTGCAGCAGGTGGACCGCGAGCAGCAGATCCACTGGTTAACTCGGGCTGCTGACGGTGGTGTACCAAAGGCATTGTTCGAGCTGGCGGAGCTACAGCATAAGCAAGGTGAACTGGCGCAGGCCAGAGCCAGTTATGCCAAGGCCGCCCAACAAGGACACATTCTCGCCCAGTACACCTACGGTGAAATGCTGCGTCTGGGACAAGGGGGAAAAGAGGATTACGCGCTTGCTCTCAAGCAGTATCGCCTAGCGGCCCAGCAGGGCGACCGCCAAGCCCAATACCGAATGGGGACATTGCGTGAGGAAGGCTTGGGGGCTCCTCGTAACCGGGTGCATGCTTATGCTTGGCTGTCACTGGCGGCGACAGAAGGAATGCCTGAGGCTGTACGGGCCCGTGATGAACTCGAGGCCGCGATGACCAAGCCGGAAGTCAAACAAGCGCAGAAACTCTCTGAGCACTGGTTTGGCAAGATGTCATCAACGGCTAAGAAAAGCTAAAAAAAAAGAACATAGAAGGAAGCGGCCTTGGTGGGCCGCTTCCTTCTTATTCAGTTGGTGAATTACCGGATACAAACTCAGCCCACGCATCCATCATTGGACGTCGCTGATCCAGCAAGTCCGTGCGGTGGTAGGCGGCTTCTACCTTGTTCTGCACTGTGTGAGCTAATGCTCGTTCAGCGAGATCCCGTGCATAGCCCTGCTCGCTACACCAGTCGCGAAAGCTAGAACGAAAGCCATGAGCAGTTGCCAGACGGCCAGGAGTCGAGCTCGGCGCTTTTACCCGTCGCAAAAATGTTGTTAGTACCATATCTGATAGGGGGACCTGATCGCGTGGAGAAGGGAAGACCAATTCATCATGCAACCCCTGCAACCCCATCAAGATCTCGACGGCTCGAAGAGATAACGGGACGCGATGCATTTGTTTGGCCTTCATTCGTTCTGCTGGCAAGGTCCAGACCTTTGCTTCCAGGTCTACCTCTGACCATTTCATGGCTCTCACTTCACCTGAGCGGCAAGCCGTCAGGATTAAGAACTCCAGCATTAAACGAGTTACATCGTAACGTTGTGCCGTTCTCAAATGCTGCTGAATAAAGGTTGGAATATCACGCCAAGGCATGGCTGGCTGATGCTCTGTACGAACGGCCTTACTGGGTTGCGATGGGAGTAAGTGATTTACAACATCGACAGGGTTTGCCTGGCAGTGACCATGCGCCCAGGCCCAAGCCATGACCGCATGCAGCCGTTGTTTCACACGGCTGGCAGTTTCAGGGATCTCCAACCAGATCGGCATTAAGACCTCAGCGATCTGTGCAGGAGTGATAGCGGAGATTGAGTACTGGCCAATCATGGGGAATGCATACTGCTCGAGCGTCGAGATCCACTGTTTGCCGTGTTTGGGGTTTTTCCATCCAGGTAGCAGTTTGGAATGAACTTCCCGAGCAGCAGCCTCGAAAGTTGGGATAGCGGGTTTGTTCTCTTCAGCACGTTTGAGTTCGAGTGGGTCAAGGCCATTGGCGAGTTGCTCTCGCATCTTCTGTCCTTGCTTGGTGGCATCGGCTATGGATATTTCGGGGTAAGAGCCTATTCCTGCATTTCGGCGTTTTCCGGTCACTGGGCTGACATAACGAAGCACCCAGTTGCCACGGCCTTTAGCCGTTGACGGATGAAGTGCTAGGCCTGTTACGCCACCATGTGCAATCGCTTTGTCACCCGGCTTGAGATTACGTGCTTTGGTATCGGTAAGAAGTGGCATTAGGGAAGATTCCTTGAGAATGTGGTATGCCATTGACTATGCCATCCATTGTGCCATTTAGTGCGAGATAGAGTCATTTACAGTTGGACGGTTTTGGACAGCTTTACCTGTAAGGCGCTGATTTTAATTGGATATGTAGGGTGTGGCTGGTTTTGGTTGGATGTAACTCAGGCGGGCTGT